>CAZWGZ010000008.1:0-26684 GCA_964633395.1 uncultured Rhodobacterales bacterium | reverse complement strand
CAGTTGTGTAATTACAACTTACCCCATCTGTCACGGGACCTGAAAGATTGACCAAATAAATGGCTTACCCCTTCGGTGGATGAATTAAATCATCACTCTCCAGATTGTCTACTTCTTACGTTTCGGGTGCCTGAGAGTTTCCGGGGTGGTTGCTCCTTCGGCGGTTATATGATAACACTCTCACATAAAAAGACTAAGACATATTCAGTTTACAAACTAAAAATAAATAAACAATAAAATATTATTTATATTAAAATTTAGATTTATATTTTGTAACAACAAACACTCCAATACTAGAGATAAAAAGTCCTACAAGATCAAACATAACAAAGGTTTCATCAAGAATTAAAAAAGCCATAATTGCTGATATTGGAGGAACTAAAAAAAATAATGTTGAAATTTCATTTGCCTTGTTATGTTGAAGTAGCCACATCAAAATTAAAAAGGCACCAAGTGAGACAGCAAAAATTTGCCATGACATTGCTATAATAAATGATGATGTAAAATTAAAAAAATAATTTTCAAAGAAGACTGCTAAAATAAAATGGAAAATAGATGCGCTTAAGGCTTGAATAAAGTTATTAGCAGATAAAGACAAATCAGAAACTATTTTTTTTTGCCAAATTATACCTAGTGATGATGATAATAAGCCAATTAAGCCAGCGCAAAATGCTAACAGAGTTAAATCATTATTTAAATCTGTTAAAATAACAATTAGAGCACCTAAAAAACCTAGAAAAATCCCGAACCATTGAATACGCGATAAATTTTCCTTTAAAAAAATTCTAGCAAGTGTAGATGTCAAAATCGGTTGTAATGAAACAATAAGTGCAATTAGACTAGCTGAAGCACCATTAGATAAAGCATAAAAAACTCCACCTAAATAAAAACCATGAAAAAGTAAACCACTGATTGAAGCATGTAAAATATTCTTAAAAGTAAAAAGACATTTTTTAGAAAAAATTAGAAAAAACAATAAGAAAAAAAAGGAGACAACTATAAATCTAAATGAAAGTGAGAAAAAAGGTGAAGCATTATCTACAATTATTTTACTCGTTATAAAAGCAGAGGACCATAAAATTACAAAAATAATAGGAATTATATTATAAATTTTCAATTTACTACATTTTCGTTAAAAAAATTAGACTGGCAAAGTTGATTATTTTGGAGGTTCTATAGGCCCATTTAGTTCAACCCATCTAGAAAAACCACCTAGCATATGGGAGGTATTTAAAAGACCAATATTGTTAGCTGTTTCAGTAGATAGAGCAGATCTCCAATCTGAGGCACAATAAAAAATAAAGTGAAAATCTTGATTAAAAAATTCTTTATGATATGGACTATTAGGATCTATCCAAAATTCTAACATCCCTCTTGGTACATGTTTTGCTCCCAAGATACGTCCAGATTTAGAAATTTCTCTAATATCTCTTAAATCAATAAATAAATTATTCTTATCTACGTGAAGCTTTACAGCTTCTTCTGCTGTCAAATGTCTAATTGATTTTTTGGCTTTTATTATAAGATCATTAACTGAGTTTTTAAGCTTTATCATTTTATATTTTCTTTAACATATGAACAAAAATATAAACTTACTGAAAGTTAGGCTTTAAGTCTATTAAATATTAAATCAGCAGCTTTTTCACCGGAAATAAAAGCAGATTCAACTCTAGGGCCTTCCATGAAATCTCCGGCTATAGCTATTGGATCTATTGGATCAATTTGATTACCTTTTGCAATATTTTTAACTTTCGCATATTTCCAAATATGCAGTTTATTATAAATTATTTGATAAAAATTAGAATCTTTAGATGGTAATAATACTTTATTCACTTCTTGTAATATTTCATTTTGTATAGATAATTTATTTTTATTTAAATTTTGATTTGAATAAAGAGGATTAGCGTGGATTGTCCAACATGTATTTTTATTACTAGAAGCCATCCAATTAATAATTTTTTTATTATTAGAAAAATCAAAAAAGGAAGGAATATCCTCAGGAACTTTATTATAGGCTATCATTAAGGCAATACATGAATCATAAGACGCTTGTGACAAAGTTTTGGTAAGTGATGGAAATTTTTTAAGTAATTCAATATTTTGTGGAGATGGTAATGTAGAGATAACTGCGTCATATACTTCAATAGTTGAAGTGTTTTCATATAAAACATTAATTTTATTATTACTTCTATATATATTAATAACTTTATGATTTTGTTTAATAATAAGATTACTTGATAATCTAATTAAAAAATTTCTCATAGTTGGAAAACCTCTATATTGTTCTGGAATTTTTTTTTCAAATCTTTTGATATAATTATTACAAAGTCCCTTTTTAATTATTTTTTTAAAATTTTCCGATCTAGCTGTAAAAAATTGTGCGCCATGGAAAAAACAAAAATCATTATTTCCCTTTTTATCTATACGTGTTGATATTCTTCCACCTATAAAATCAGCTTTATCAACAATAGTTGATGATAAGCCATAAGATTTTAGCTTTAACGATGCTGCAATTCCTGCTATTCCTGATCCTATAATAAGTATTTTTTTTGACATGAAAGACCTTATAAAAACAATAGTTTATTTTCTAGGATTAATAACTAATATGAACAACCAAATTATAAAAGCTGAATTTATACTAGAAAAATTTCAATTTGAAAATAATTTTTCTATACCTTCTGTAAAAAATATGAATGCAGAATCTGTAGTCAACATATATGAAGCAATGAGAAGTTTTTTCCCCACTTATCATAATATAGAAAAAAAAACAATTGTAGCTCCTAGACTAGAAAATATATTAGAAAATTTTGATGCTTTATTTTTAGATGCATTTGGAGTTTTAAATACAGGTTCTTCCTTAGTTCCAGGTATTATTAAGACAATAGATAGAGCTAGAGATATGGGAATAACACTTTTGGTTGTCACAAATGGAGCAAGTAATAATACCTCTAAAAAAAGGGAGCAACTTTCAACATTAGGCCTTGAGTTCTCAAATGATGAAATAATTTCTAGCCGAGAAGCAGCAGAAATATTTTTATCCTACAATAAACCAGATGGTCCCTTAGGTGTAATGGGTAATATTGGAAATCACTTTGAAATTCCTGACTTGCAATGCATCGAATTAGAGCAAGATTATTCTAAGTTTGATGAAATGAATGCATTTATACTTTTAGGTACAACACAATGGGATACGGTCTGGCAAGATATGTTATTAAATTCATTAAAAGATAATCCAAGACCATTATTTGTAGCAAATCCAGACATAGTGGCTCCACATGAGACTAAGTTTAGTATTGAGCCAGCTTATTTTATATCCCACTTAATTGCGAATGGAGTTCATCTTCCTTTTTGGCTTGGCAAACCTTTTCCAACAATATTTGAATTGGCGATTAATAGAATTACAGAACTTTCAGGTAGGCATATACCTCTTTCTAGAATAGGAATGGTAGGTGATACTTTACATACAGATATATTAGGGGCTAATAGCATAGGGCTGAAGTCAGTTTTAATGACTAAATATGGTCTTTTTAGAAACGAAAATATTGCAAAGATGATAAAAAAAACAGGTATTATTCCTGATTTTATTGTTGAAGGTCCATAACTTATGAATAATTTTATTAATAATGATTTAATTTTTGAAAATATTTATTTTTCATATAACTCAATAAAAAATAAAAAATACATATTTGAAAATTTAAATTTAACAATAAAAAATGGATATTTTACAAGTATAATAGGTCCTTCTGGATCAGGTAAAACTTCTCTACTAAAATTAGCTTCAGGACTTCTAGAAACTCATAAAGGTATAATAAAATTTGAAAATAATAAACTGATTGATATTGTAAAAAATATTACTTTAGTTCAGCAGAATGTTTCTTTGATGCCATGGCTAAATGTATATCAAAATATAGCATTTGGCATTCAAAATAATATTCAAAATTTAGATAATGAGATAATAAAGATTATAACTGATGTTGGTTTAGAAGGTTATAGTAATTTTTTCCCTCATCAGTTATCGGGAGGAATGTTACAGAGAGTTGCGATTGCAAGAGCTTTAATTTTCAAGCCAAAACTTCTTCTATTAGACGAACCCTTTGGTGCTTTAGATAACTTGAGTAGGGAACTAATAGCGTCAGAACTCGTTGCAATAATAAAAAAGGAATTAGGAACTGTTCTTATGGTCACTCACTCAATTGAAGAAGCAGCTTTATTAAGTGATGAAGTTCTTATAATGGGAGGTAATCCATTAAGATTAATAAAGAGATGTATTCCTCCAAAGTTAAATGGTTTTAAATCATGGCAGAAATTAGGTCTTAGAAAATCATTAGAGGTAGATAGCTTCCAATATTATTTAAAAATAATAAGAGAAAAGTCTTATGAAATAATTGAAAAAGGAATTTAATTTTGAGTTATAAAAATAAAACAATTTTAGTTACAGCGTCAGCTAAGAGATTAGGAAAGTACATTGTAACTGATCTAGTAAAGGCTGGCTGGGATATAGCTATACATTATAAAGAATCAAAACTTTTAGCCGAGGAAACAGCTCATGATTTAACTAAAATTGGAGGTAGAGTAAGCTTATATCAAGCTGATTTGTCAAACCAATCTGAGATTGAAAAATTAATAAATAGTGTTAAAAAACTTAATTCAAAATGGACAGGTTTAATAAATAATGCTGGTTTTTTTAATTATGACAATGGGACAAGTTTTAATTTTAATAATTTAAATAACCACATGGCAGTTAATTTTACGGCACCAGCTCTTTTAACGCAGGCTTTAGCAAAATTTATACTTGAATGTCAAAAAGAAGATAAAAGTTTGCAAGGTGTAGTAATTAATATTTTAGATGCAAAAATTTTTGGTTTAAACCCAGATTACTATAGCTACACATTATCTAAACAAGCGATGTACGGTCTTACTAAAATGTCTGCTCTTTCATACGCATCGGCTATAAGGGTAAATGGAATTGCTCCGGGTATTACTTTACCCGCTCCAGGACAAGACCAAAAATCATTTGAAATATCGCACAAACAGAACTTACTTAAATCTTCTTCTACTGTAGAAGAAGTTTTAAATGCAATTCAATTTTTAATTAAGTCAAAATCTATCACTGGACATGTAACACTTCTTGATGGAGGAGCGCATCTTGCGCCTCCAAGAAGAGATGTTGGGCTATAATCATATTTTTATAATGGAGAAATAATGTTAAAACATAGAAAAAGAAAAATATTTATTAATAATCTCCAATTAATGGCATCTGTTGGAGCTTATGATGATGAAAAAAAACATAAGCAAAAAATTATTGTAGATATGGAAATTTATCTTACAAATCAATCAGAAACGCAAAAAGACGAATTATATGAGACGCAAGATTATAGTCAGTTTAGAAAAATTGTTTATGATATTGTTAATAGTAAACATTTTCAATTACTTGAAATTTTAACTAATAAAGTTCATTTAGAAATTATTCAAAACGAATTTGTTATTGGAGCAAAAATTAAAATCACGAAGCCTGATATTTTTTCTGATTGTGAGGTTGCTTATGAATTATCGAATATTTAAAAATTATCTTTTTGTAGGCGGATTTGTTTAAATATTTCTTTAGGGTTGTTTGTATTTAAAGCAATTGAAGTAGTAAAAGAACTGTCATCCGCTCTTAAAAAAGGATTAATTTTCTTTTCTTTTCCTAATGAGAATGGAATTGTAGGAAGTTGTTTTTCTCGTTTGTGATTAATGTCAGTATAAGCTTGTTTTAATAATTGGTTATTTGGATCAATATGAGTGGAAAAATTAGCATTAGATAACGTATATTCGTGACCACAATACACCAAAGTATCGTCAGGGAGCGATCTTAATGTAAGAAGGCTATTCCACATCTGTTCCATTGTTCCTTCAAAAACTCGACCGCAACCTAAATAAAACATTGTATCTCCAGAAAAAAGACATTTTTGTTCTGGCAAGTAAAAACAAACATGGCCTAATGTGTGACCTGGGGTATGAATTACTTTGGCGTCTGCGCCAGCTATAGATACAATATCATCATGTGATACGAAAATATCCACATTAGAAATATAATCCTTTTCATAAAAAGGAGCAATTAACTTTGATCCCCATTGCTTTTTTAGTTCTGCATTCCCACCGGTATGATCATTGTGGTGATGTGTATTAATAATTTGATCTAAATTCCAATTTTTATCTTTCAATACTCTAGTTACCGGATCAGCTTCACCAGGATCAATTACAGAGGTAATATTTTCTTTATCATTATGTAATAAGTAGATATAATTATCTGATAAAGCACTAATTAGTTCTATGTGAATCATTTTTTCTCTATTTCAAATGTGTTTTAATATTAGATTAAAAAATTTATTAATCAAAATAAAACATATTTTTAGAATAAAGATAATCAAAAAGTTTATTTTATTAAATTTAAGTATATAAATATAAAATATATTATAAAGGAATATGATGAATAATTTAGAACTAGATGCTCTTCGTAATAAAATTGATGATATTGATATTCAGTTGTCAAATCTGATAAAAGAAAGACAATCTTTAGCATCAAAAATAATGAAAGCAAAAAAAGGTGATTTTCCGTTTGATCCAGAAAGAGAAGAAAAATTAATAAAAAAAATAGTAACTTTTGGTTTAAATAAATTCTTAGTTGAAAAAATATGGCGTCAAATAATTTCATCCAATTTATCATTGCAAAAAAAAATTAAAATAGGTATTGCAGGGAATGACGATGAGATTAAATCAGCTTATTTAGGGCATTTTGGAAATTACTTTGATACGACTTGTTTTTTAAGTGTTGTAAGCTTATTGGCTTCGCTAGAAAAAAAAGATATTGAGATAGGCTTTATTAATAATGAAAGTATTAAAAAGCTAAATGAACACAATGATATTAAAGTTAATTTTGAAATAATAGCTAATGTACCCTTATATAAAAGCTCTGATCAAAAAGAATATAATATTATTAAACTTAAAACTAATTAGCTAAAGGATATTTGTTAATGTTAGGTCCATCTGCTAAAAGCAGTATAGAAAAATTAGAATCTTACAAGCCCAATTTTGGAAATGGTAAAGTTAAAAGTTTAATTAGACTATCTGCAAATGAAGGTGCGTTAGGCACTTCCTCAAACGCTATTAAAGCTATTAATTCTTTTTCAACGGATTTAAATAGATATCCTCCTCAGATAAGTGAAAATTTAGTTGATGCAATTTCAAAAAGATATTCAGTGGATAGAAATAAAATTATTTTAGGAAATGGTTCAGATGAATTAATTTCAATTTTAGCACAAGCTTTTTTAAGTTCTGAAGACGAAGCTATTTATACAGAATATGGTTTTTTACAATTTCCTCAAGCAATTTCAATTACAGGGGCAAAGGGTATAATAGCGAAAGATAATAAATTAACAGTCAGTGTCGATAGTATATTATCTAATATCACAAAAAAAACGAAGTTAATTTTTCTTGCTAATGCAAACAACCCAACTGGTACTTTTATATCAAAAGACGAAGTGATTAGGCTACATAAATCCGTACCATCAAATGTTTTACTAGTTTACGATGCAGCCTATAGTGAATTTATTACCCATGATGATTATATTGATGGAAGTGAATTGGTTGATAATAGTGAAAATGTTATAATGCTGAGAACATTTTCAAAATTACACGGTTTAGCTTCCTTACGTTTAGGTTGGGGATATTGTTCTAACTATATTCTTAATAATTTAATGAAAGTAAGAGGTCCATTTAGTGTTAATTTAGCTGCCATTTTAGCGGGAACTGCAGCAATAAATGATATAGACTTTCAAAATAAATCTATAGAACATAATATAAAATGGATGAGTTGGTTAGAAAAAGAATTAAAAAAATTAAATTTATCCTTTCAGACATCTGTAACAAACTTCTTGCTTATAAAGTTTTCCAATGAAACGAAATTTAATGCTCAAAGTGCAGAGAAATTTTTAGCAAGCCGAGGTATTTTAGTAAGAGGAATGTCGGTATATAACTTGCCAAGTTACTTAAGAGTTTCATTGGGTACCGAAGAAGAAAATAGGACCTTAATTAAAGAATTAAAAAGTTTTTTAGAAAATTAGTAATGGCTTTAGTTTTTAAAAAAATATCTGTTATTGGCTTGGGCCTTATTGGCACTTCAATTCTACACGCTATTAATGCAAAAGAAGATAAAGATATTGTTACTTTGGCATATGACATTAATCCTGACCATAGAGATGTAGTATTAAAAATGAATATTGCATCTTTTGTTTTTAGCAAAATAGAGGATGCTATTAAAGATGCTGATTTAATTATTCTGTCTATACCTGTTGGATCAATGAGTGATGTAGCAAAACTAATTGCTCCTTTCTTAAAAAAATATGCAGTAATTACAGATACTGGTTCAACTAAACAATCAGTAATCAAAGATGTTACACCACATTTACCAAATAATGTTTATTTCATTCCCTCTCACCCACTTGCAGGAACTGAATATTCAGGACCAAAATCTGGATTTGGTACTTTATTTGAAAATCGTTACTGGCTTATAATATCCGATAAAGAAACAAAACAGACAAAACAATTAAGAAGTTTTTTTATAAAGTTAGGATCACTCGTAGAAACTATTAATATGAGTTATCACGATAGGATTTTAGCAATTACGTCTCATTTACCTCATCTAATTGCTTATACCATAGTAGGGACAGCATCAGACTTAGAAACAGATTTAAAAAATGATGTAATTAAATTTTCAGCTTCAGGATTTAGAGATTTTACTCGTATTGCCTCATCAGATCCAATAATGTGGAGAGATATTTTTATTCATAACTCTGATGCAGTCTTGGAGATGCTTCAAAGATTTAATGAAGACTTATCTGATTTACAAAAAGCAATTAGAAAAAAAGATGGAGAAAAGCTTCACTCATTTTTTTCAAGAACAAGATTAATTAGAAAAAAAATAATAGATGCTGGTCAAAGCTAATTAAATAACGTGAAAATTTAAAATTTTAATTTTAGAAATGGCTATTAAGAATTTAGAGTACTCAATAAATATTAACGAAAAAGTTTCGAATGAATGCATCCAATTACTTATATCATGTTTTTTTGGAGTTATAGGATGTGTAATAATTTCAAAGTTAGGCATTTGCGCTTTAAATTCTAAAGCTGCTCTAGGCATATGATAGTTACTGGTAATAAGAATAAATGTTTTGATATTATTCTTTTTAGCCCATTTAAGAGTTTCAATTGCATTAGAATGAGTGTTTTTTGATTTATTATCGAGCTCTATACAACATTTTAAAAATATATTTAAAGATTTATTCTTTGGTAATAGCTTTTTTACGTTTGATATTGTAAATCCTTTGCCTGTTCCGCTGATTAGTAATTTAGTATTAATTATAGCTGAACTTTCTAAATTTTTAATTATTTTTAACCCATCTCTAATTCTATTAGATCCGCCAGTTAAAATAACAATATTAGATGCTCTTTTTGGAGAATATTCTTTGAGGGATAGAATTTTTTCTTGATAATTAAATAAACCAATAAAAAAATAGATTATAATAGTTATGAAAACTAAAGAAAAAAAAGTTTTATAAATAGATTTTATCATATAAGTCATCGCTTTAATTTTGTTTTAAACATGTTGGCAAAAAATTAATGCTTAGTATACAATAAATAAAATTTTATGATTTTATAAGGAATATTTTTAAATGAATGAAACATGTAAATCATGTGGAACAGTGTTTGATTTAGACGAGAAGATATTATCAGACAAGATTCATTGGCTAAAGTGTAGCGTTTGCAACGAAAAATGGAGCGTATCTCTTGAAAAAAATAGAATAATTTCTGAAGAAAAAATAGAAAAAACCTCTATAAATAATTCACATAATGATGAAATTAATAAGGTTAAAAGTGAATTAGCGTCAATAAAATTAGTAGTTGAGAACAAATCAAAACAAATGTCCAATATAAATAATCCTATATTAGAATTAAAAAATAAGTCTGTTTCTGAAATAGCCGCTGAGCTGTCAGCGTCCAAATTAAAAACAGATAATTTGAAGGTAATTGAATCGATAGAGCAAAAAAAGAATACAAATCAAAATAATAAAACTAAGATCAAAAAAGTAAGGCTTTTTCCTTTGGTTTTAGTTTTGTTTTTTTTAGTCACAGGTGTTTCAGTATTTTTTAGATCACCTATAATGAGTTACAGTTACGTATACTTTCCAATGTTTACTGAAAAATACTCAAAAAGTATTAATAGTTTCTTTAATTTTATAAAATTACCACTTTTTGCAGAATTAAGTCACATTGAAATAATTGATTTTGGTGCTACCTTTCAGAATAACGATGTTAAATTTTTTGGAATTCTTATAAATAATACATCACGGCCAATTTTGGCTCCAAAGATTAAAGTTCTAGCCGTAACAGAAGATGGAAAAATTGTTGTTGAAAAAATTATTCCAATAACTCAAAAAATCTTAATGCCATCTTCTAAGATTGAATTTTATGATATAGTTAAAATGAATTTTAAAAAAGAAAATATAAGCGTTAGAGCAACAATTCTAAAGGAAATATTTGTATATTAAACAAATTTTATTAGTTTTTCTTTTTTAATTAATTTTTCAATAATTTCAGTTTCTTTAATTAAGTAATCCTTATTATTATATATAAAAACTTCATTAGCATTAGATCTCGCATTGTAATTAGAACTCATTACTGAAGAATATGCCCCAGTAGTCCTAATTGCTAAAAGTTCGTTATTTTCAACATTGTTAATTTCTCTATTTAAAGCTATATAATCTCCAGTTTCACAAATTGGTCCTACTATATCAGCAGTAATTGTGTGACCATCGTTTTTATTCACTGATTCTATACCATGAAAGGCATCATACAAGGTTGGTCGAATAAGATTATTCATTGCAGCATCCACTATAATAAAATTCTTATCATTTGTTTTTTTGTTTCTTATGACCTTTGTTACTAGAATTCCTGCTTCAGCTATTAAACTTCGTCCAGGTTCAAAACTTAAATTATAATCAGAATTTATAAATAAATCAGAAATTATTTTTTTATATTTAGAAAAATCAGGAGGTATATTATTATTATAATTTATACCAATCCCACCTCCAAGATCTAAGCTTGGAACGTTAAATTTTTGTTTTTTTAAATCATCAGCTAAACTTTTAAGGTTTGAGTATGCTTGAGAAAAAAAATCAAAATCAAAAATTTGTGATCCGATATGAACAGCTAAACCAACGGGATTTATATAATCTAAGTCATGAAGTTTTTGATATATTAATTTTACATTTTCAAAGTTAATTCCAAACTTTGTACTTTTATCTCCAGTAGATATTTTTTTATGTGTATTTGGAGCAATATTAGGGTTTACTCTAAGACATATATTTGCATAAATTTTTAGTTTAGATGCTATTTTATGGATGTCATCAAGCTCTTCTTCAGATTCGATATTAAATTGAAGCACATTATTTTTTAAAGCAAATTCAATTTCAGAATTTTCTTTGCCCACACCTGAAAAAATTATTTTCTTAGGAGATACTCCAGCAGCAACACATTTTTTAAACTCACCAATTGAGACTATGTCTGCTCCACAACCTAGTTTTGCAAAATAACTAATTATACTTAAAGCATCATTTGCCTTAACTGCGTAATGTATATTGCCATTTAAATGGCTAGTTGCTTCTACAAAAGCATTATATCTTTCTTTCATTAAATCACTATCATATATAAACAATGGAGTGCCGTACTTTTTAGCTAAATCATTAATGTTTATATTTTGTACACTTAGTGTACCGCTATTATTTCTATAAAAACCTATTGGATTCATTTGACTAACTTAATTTGTTCTAATAATTTGTGAGGGTTTCAATGGTTCAGCTTTTCTTCCACAATTAGAAACAGATATTGATATTACTAACATTGAAATTAAAATTATAATTTTATTTGTCATATATTTTCAATCCTTTAAAAATCTTTTTTTCGCTTCTTTAACAGCTTTTATTACGTTTTGTGGCGCAGTACCACCATAAGAAATTCGACTTGAAACTGAATTATATATTTTTAACACTTCTAGCACGTCATAATCAGCTTTTGGTACAATAGTTTGTATTTCTTCTAATGAGAGATCTTCTAGATTACAATCTTTTTCCTCGGCTAACAGAACTATTTCTCCTGTAAATCTATGGGCATCTCTAAAAGGAACTTTTAGTTTAGTTACTAAATAATCAGCTAAGTCAGTTGCTGTGGGAAATCCTTTCTGAAGAGCGGCCATCATATTTTTAGGAATAGGCTCTAAACCTTTAATCATTCCCTCCATATTTATGATGCATAATTTTATAGTATTAACAGTATCAAAAATAGGTTCTTTATCTTCTTGCATATCTTTACCATATGTCATCGGAAGACCCTTTAAAACTGTCATTAAGCTTATTAAATTTCCAAAAATTCTTCCTGGTTTAGCTCTTATTAATTCAGCTGCGTCAGGGTTCCTTTTTTGAGGCATAATGCTTGACCCAGTTGTAAAGTTTTCAGGGAGCTTTATAAAATTAAATCTATCAGAAGACCAAATAACTAATTCTTCTGCTAACCTAGACAAATGTATAGCTATTAAAGAAGATGAAGCCATAAATTCAACAGCAAAGTCTCTATCAGAGACGGCATCCATAGAGTTTTCAGTGGGTTTGTCAAACTGAAGTTTTTTTGCAACAAAATGTCTGTCAATGGGGTAGCTTGTTCCGCCCAACGCTGCTGACCCAAGAGGTAATTCATTTAACCTTTTTCTACAATCAATTAAACGACCTCTGTCTCTTCCAAGCATTTCTACATAAGCAAGTAGATGGTGTCCGAATGTAACGGGTTGAGCAACTTGTAGATGCGTATAACCAGGCATTAATAGATCATAATACAACTCAGATTTATTTATTAAGGTTTCTTGAAGTATCTTAATTTGCAAATCAATTTCATCTATTTTTTTTCTTAACCATAATTTAATATCAGTTGCAACTTGGTCATTTCTAGAACGTGCTGTATGAAGTTTCTTGCCAGGCTCCCCAACTATTTCAATTAATCTTGTTTCAATATTCATATGAATATCTTCTAGCTCTATAGAGAATACAAACTCATTATTAAAAATTTCTTTTTTTATTTGATTTAAACCAGACTTAATTGATTGAAATTCTTTTTTAGTAATGATTTTTTGATTAGATAACATTTCTGCGTGAACAATTGATCCGTCTATATCTTCAATATAAAGTTTTTGATCAAATTGAATCGAAGAATTAAATTCTTCCATTAATTGATTGCTAGATGATGAAAATCTTCCACCCCATATTTTACTATTATTAATTTTATTTGAATTATTTTTTTTCATTTTTTTCATTTTTTTAGAATTTAAGAGTGTCTAGATATTATAATAGTTTATAGTATACATTTAAAATATTTTTAATTTTATTTTTTAGTGAGAATTAATATGAGTATATTAGAAGTTGGTAAAAAAATAGTAATAATTTTTTTACTAATATCTACAAGTCAAATCGTCTTCGCTGATGATCCAATAAAAAAGATAGATTTAAAATCAGAATTTCCAATTATGTCTATAGAAGATAAAAATGGAAAACCATTTACTTTAAAATTTAATAACGATCAAACAAAGAATGGATATGTAATAAATTTTTGGGCTACTTGGTGTTTGCCTTGCAAAAAAGAATTACCAGATCTTAATTTATTAAGTTTGAAGCTTCAAAAGTATAAAATTAATGTTATTACAGTTTCAATTGACAAGAAGAATATAAAAGATCAATTACTTTTTTTAAAAAATAACGGTGCATCTAACTTATCTAGTTTCTTTGATAAAAAAATGCATTTATATAAAGCACTAAAGTTGAGAGGTATTCCAACAACTATTTTAGTAAATAAATCAGGCTTCATTGTTTCAAAACACGAGGGTGTTTTGAAATGGGGAAAAGACAAAATTGTTAAAAATATCTTAAATCTAATTAATTAATTTTTCCATTTCTGGAATTGCTTTAAATAAATCGTCAGCTAAACCATAATCGGATACCGTAAAAATAGGTGCATCTTCATCTTTATTAATAGCTACTATAACTTTACTATCTTTCATTCCTGCTAGATGTTGAATAGCTCCAGAAATTCCTGCTGCTATATACAGGTTCGGAGCAACTACCTTTCCAGTTTGTCCTACTTGCCAGTCATTAGGAACGTAACCTGCATCTACAGCGGCTCTACTTGCACCCATTGCAGCACCAAGTTTATCAGCAAGTGTTTCAAGAATTTTAAAATTCTCTCCTGAGCCAAGCCCTCTTCCGCCTGAAACAACAATATCTGCAGCAGTTAATTCAGGCCGTTCATTTTTTGATAGTTCTGAGCTGATATATTTAGTTAAATTAGTTTTTTCAACACTCTTTATTTCATTTTTTTGTGCTTCCTTATCGCAAAATAAAGCTTTTTCAAAAGCAGTTGTTCTAATTATCAGAATTTTACACATATCATTGCTTTTACATGTAGCTATTGCATTTCCAGCGTATATTGGTCTTTTAAATGTTGCATCATCAATTATTTCTATTACATCTGGAATTATCATAACATCCAACAAAGCCGCTAGTCTTGGAGCAGTATTTTTCCCATTCGCAGTATTTGCAAATAATATATGTGAATAATCTTTTGATATAGATTGAATAAGGATAGAAGTGTTTTCTGCTAAAGGATTTTCATAAGCTTTATCATTACAAAACAAAACTTGATTTAAACCATCAATTTTACTTCCGGTATTAATAACATCTTGGCATTCGTTACCTATTACAAATAGATCAAATGTACCAATTTGATTTGCCGCATTTACGATATTCAAAGTGGAAGGTAAGAGTTCATTATTATTATGTTCTGCTATAACCAATACATTCATTTCTATTATCCTTTTATGACTTATATAACTTTTGCTTCATTTTGTAATTTTTCAACAAGTTCTTCAACTGTTTTAACCATAATACCCGACTCTCTTTTATCAGGCTCTTCTACTTTTAAAATACTTAATCTTTGTTTGATATCAATTTTAAGATCATCTATTTTAAATTCATTAATAGGTTTCTTCTTGGCTTTCATAATATTTGGAAGGCTTGCATATCTAGGTTCATTTAATCTTAAATCTGTAGTAATTATTGCAGGTATAGTAACCTCTATATTTTCAGTGCCGCCATCAACTTCACGGCTTACTTTTATTGTTTTATCAGTAACTTCAACTTTACTTGCAAATGTAGCTTGAGGCCAACCTAACATAGCTGAAACCATTTGACCTGTAGCATTCATATCGTCGTCTATAGCTTGTTTTCCTAGTATAATTAAATCAACATTTTCTTTTTTAGCAACAGAAGTAATAATTTTAGCAACACTTAACGGTTCTAAATGATCATTAACCTCAACAAATATTCCAGAATCAGCTCCCATAGCAAGTGCGTTCCTGATGGTCTCTTGAACTTGAGTTGCACCAATAGATATAGCTATAACTTCTGTAGCAACTCCTTTTTCTTTTAATCTCAAAGCTTCTTCTATGGCAATTTCATCAAAAGGATTCATAGACATTTTAACATTATCTAATTCAACACCAGAGTTATCATTTTTAACTCTTACTTTGACATTATAATCTACTACTCTTTTAACAGGCACTAGAATTTTCAAATTAATCTCCTTTAGTATATATTATATAGTTTAAATTATTCTTGATTTAAACCCGGTACCCACAACACGTCATTCAACCCATTGTCATTCATAACTCTACATAAAACAAAGAGCAAGTCAGATAATCTATTTAAATAAATTAGCGTCTGCATATTTATTTGATCTTCGCTAGATAACAAAGAAACGATTCTTTCAGCCCTTCGTGCAACAGTTCTACTTAAGTGTAAGAAAGATGATACTTCTGATCCACCCGGTAAAATAAATGAGTTTAGTGGAGATAGTTCACTATTAAATTTATCAATATATTTCTCAAGCTTAGTGACCTGATTTTCTTTTATCCTAAGCGGGGGGTATTTAGGTTTAGTTTTAGATGAAGGAGTAGATAGATCAGCTCCTAAATCAAACAAATCATTTTGGATTTCTTTTATTAAATTTTTTATTTCTGAATATTCATGATTATGATCCTTATCGTTTAGATAAAAATATACTAACCCCAATGAAGAGTTCAATTCGTCAACTGTTCCATAGGCTTCAGGTCTTGAAGAGTGTTTTAAAACTCTGCTACCATCAGTGAGGCCTGTAGTGCCATTATCGCCAGTACGAGTATAGATTTTATTTAACTTAACCATTTGAATACCTTTTATATAATAGCAAACATACAAAAATTATAATTGCAATTGCCTGAAAAACAATACGATATCTCATTATAGTATTACTTTTAGATTTATTATATTCGCCTCCTCTAGCCATGGTTATTAAACCCCAAGCAAGAATTAAGACTACTAAAAACATTGATATATATAAGGTAATATTGAACCAATCCATTATGAAATGCCTTCTATTATATCAATAAAATTATCTTTCTTATTAAGAAAAGCTGCTTTGAGAGTGTTGTGCATAAGACATGCTATTGTCATTGGACCCACTCCACCTGGGACAGGAGTTATTTTTCCAACAATATTTATCACTTTATTATAATTAACGTCACCAACTAATTTAGATTTTTTATTAGTAATCTCTGTATTGGTATTTTTAATTCTGTTAATCCCAACATCTATTATAACTGCATTTTTTTTTACATACTCTGCATTAATCATTTCAGGCTTTCCAATAGCAGCAATTAAAATATCTGCTTTCTTACATTCATCAATAAGGTTCTTTGTTTTAGAATGAGTAATTGTTACTGTACAATTTGATGATAATAATAATGATGCCATTGGCTTGCCAACAATATTTGATCTTCCAACAATTACAGCATTTTTTCCACTTAAATTTCCTATTTCCTTTTTTAACATATAAAAACATCCAAATGGCGTACATGGAATAAAGTTAGGTTTTCCCATAAAAAGTTTGCCAAAATTATTTGGATGAAACCCATCAACATCTTTGTCTGGACTAATAGTTTGTATTACTAATTCTTCAGATATATGTTTAGGAAGTGGAAGCTGAACAAGAATTCCGTCAATCTTAGGATTGTTATTTAGCTCAATGATTTTATCTAAAACTATTCTTTCAGATGTCGCAATCGAGAGAGGTATTTCAATCGATTCAATATTGTTATTTTCAGCAGTTCTTATTTTATTTTTAACATATATTAGACTTGCAGGATCAGCACCTAATAAAATCACAGCCAAACTTGGTTTTCTTTTATATTTTTCGATATACTGAATGCTTAAAGGGTAAATTTTCTTAAGCAAGCTTTCAGCATAAAATTTTCCATTTATAATTTTATTGTTCGGTTCCATAAATATCGTTTTATAATCCTAGTCTATAATCAAGCAATAAATTTTTAAAAAAACTTAATAAAAGTATTACAATAACTGGAGACAAATCTATTCCACCCATGAAGGGTATGTATTGTCTTATTTTTCCAAGTAACGGTTCATGAATAGTTATTAATGAACGAAAAATAACACTAATTAACTTATTTTGGGTATTAATGATTTGAAATTGAATTAGTAATCCCATAATCACATACCCAAATAAGGTATAGAGATATAGTGATATAATTTCATTTATTAATATTAATAGAGCGTTCATGGTAACTTTCTATTTTTATTTTTTTAATGTTTATTAATTATCTAATATAAATAGTGCCTTTGAATGAGATTACTATAGTTAAATTGAAAATTTTGTCTATTGTCTATTCTTGAGGGTAATATTGCTAAATGCATATTTTTTAAAGGTTAATTTAAAATGCTAAATATCGTAATCAAAAGAAATCTGTTTCAAATGATATTCCATTTCATAATTATTAGTTTAGTTTTTGTTTTTTGTTCTTCTACATATGCTCTAGAAAAACAGTCCTATGTTTTTCAAAATGAGTATTGGAAAAAAACAATAAAAAAAGCATCAGGCCAAACTATATATTTTCACGCTTGGGGTGGAGCTAAAAATATAAATTCTTATATAAAATGGGCTTCAAACGAAGTAATGAAAAAATATAACATTGAAGTTATACATGTGAAAATTGCAGATACATCTAACGTTGTTGCAAGAATACTTTCAGAAAAAACTGCAGAAAAAAATAAAAATGGTGCTGTTGATTTAGTTTGGATTAATGGAGAAAATTTTTCTTTTATGAAAAAACAAGATTTACTCTTTAAAGATAATTGGATTATAAAATCTCCTAATACTAAAAATATGGATTTTAAAAATAATCCAGGGTTACTTAATGACTTTGGTATATCCACTAATGGGATGGAAATGCCATGGGGAGTTTCTCAATTAAACTTTTATTATGACAGTCAATATTTAAAATCACCCCCAAGATCAGCATTAGAATTAAGAAACTATATTATTAATAATAAGGGTAGATTTACGTTTCCACAGCCACCAGATTTTGTAGGAACAAGTTTTTTAAAACAAATTTTAATTGAATTAATTAAAGATAAATCTGTTTTACAATCACCTTTTATAAAAAAGAATCATGAATATTTGCTTAATCCCTTATGGTCTTGGTTAGATGAAGTGACACCATTTCTTTGGCAAGGTGGGAAAAACTATCCATCTAACTATTCGGCATTAACTCAATTATTAGCGGATAGAGAAATTGATATTGGTATGGCATTTAATATTGCTCATGCTTCTAATGCTATTTCTGAGGGTAAATTAAAAAAAACAGTAAGAAGTTATATTCATGAAAATGGAACTTTAGCTAATGTTCATTTTTTATCCATTCCGTATAACTCTTCAAAAAAAGATGCAGCTCAAGTCTTTATAAATTTTTTAATTTCTCCTAAAGCACAATTGAAAAAACAAAATAAAGATGTTTGGGGTGATCCTAGTGTTTTATCAGTAAATAAATTGAAATCAGAATGGAAAAATAAATTTATTAATCTTCCAAGAGGAGTTGCAACATTAAATAATGAGGAGTTGCAAATGAAACTTGAAGAACCTCACCCTTCTTGGGTTAAGGCTATTGAAAATCAATGGATCCAAAAATATGGATCAAGCAATTAATTTATAAGTGAATATAAAATTGTATAATCAATTTTTAAAATTTATTTTGTTTTTGTTTGGAATAGTAATTTTAGGACCAACTTTTTTTGGTGTTTTAGGATTGTTGTTTCCAGCGTTTGGATATTTCCCATCTATGGGTAGTAATGATTTTTCAATAAAATATTTTTATGATTTGTTTTTAATACCTGGTATCTTAAAATCAATATTATTATCTTTTTCTACAGGTTTTTTTTCAACAATTTTGGCATTGTTGTTTTCACAAATAATTCTTTTGTCCATTTTTAATACTAAGTTTTATTACTATCTCAAGATAATAATATCTCCTCTTCTAGCTATGCCTCACATAACAATGGCTGTGGGTTTAATTTTTTTATTGTCTCCAAGTGGACTAATTTTTAGATTATTATCTCCATGGCTTACTGGTTTTAATCGACCTCCAGATTTTTTTATAATCCCCGATGAGTATGGATTATCCTTAATATTAGGATTGATACTCAAGGAGACCCCATTTTTCTTGTTAGCCTCCATGGCTGCCATAGAGCAATTCCCAGCAAATAAAATATTTAAAATTGGAAAATCTTTACAGCATTCAAATCTTTCAACGTGGTTATTATTAATATTTCCTAATTTATATAAAAGAATTAGATTAGTGATATTTATTGTAATAGCCTTTACTTCTTCAGTGATAGATATGGCTGTATTATTAGCTCCTTCAACACCATCAACTTTATCTATTAGGATATTACAAATATATCAATCAGTTGATCTGGATTCAATTTTTATTGCTTCAAGCTTAGCTTTGGTGCAAATTTTTATAATAACTATTCTTATATCATGTTGGTTTATTATTGAAAAAATTATAAATCAGAAGTTTTTTTTCTTATTTATAATTAAAATTTTACCACGTGAAAAGTCGTTACTGGAGAAATATTTATTTATCTCAGGTGTATGTTTAATTTCATTGTCAATTGTAGGTATAGTTAATGCTATTTTTTGGGGCTTAGGAGATGAATGGTATTTCCCAAATATTTTTCCTGATACTTACACTTTTGATCATCTAACAAATTTTTTATATGAAAATAAATTCATAATGTTTATTTCTTTATTTATAGCCTTAATTGTATCTTTGATATCAATTATTATAATTATAGTATGGCTAGAGATCTGTGATTATTTAAGTTTTCAGAATAGGTATTTAGAAAGCTTGATTTTTATTCCTTTATTCATACCTCAAATTTCTTTCTTAATAGGTGTGCAAACTTTTTTAATTAAAATAGATTTCACAAACTATTTAATAGCATTAATTGCAATAGAAATTTTATACGTAATACCATACTGTTTTATATTATTAGGACCTGCATTAAGAGGAGTAAATAAAGATTTTATATCTATCGGTGCTAGTCTAGGAAAAAATAGATTAGAGAGATTATTTCTCATCAAAATTCCTTTGATTACTTCTTCGTTATTAACCTCGTTTGGTATTGGTATAATTATTTCGTTATCTTTGTATACGCCTGTATATTTTATTGGTGCAGGTAGAGTTACAACTCTAACTGTTGAAACATTAAATTTAGCAATAAGTAGTTCAAGGCAAGATCTAGGTGTAGCAACAGCTTTTCAGATAATCATTCCAATTTTAATATTATTAATTATTGTCTATACTAACAAGAAATTAACTAAATGGAGCTTTTAAAATTATTTACATTGCTTGAAAAGCTAACTGAAATCTTTTATAGATCCAACATATAACTTTTTAGGAGAATACTTTGTCCAACGCATCACCATTCAAGGGAAAAAAAATTGCTATTATGGTTGCAAGTGGTTTTAATGAAGAACAATTTTTAATTATACAAAAGACATTGTTAGCTGCAGAAGCATCATATACTATTATATCTAGGGATATTGGTACAACAAATGGATGGGCTTCGAACGAATGGGGATTGTCTTATCCAGTTGATCAATCTCTTTCAGAGACTTTAGCAATTGACTATGACGCTTTGGTTGTTCCTGGAGGTTCTCATCAAATAGATACATTGAGTAATGACCTCCATGCAAGAAGAATTTTAAGAGCTTTTTTAAGAGAAAATGAGCCAGTTGCCCTAGCTGGCGTTTCAACTATGTTGCTAACTACAATTGATGCTGCAAAAGATAGAAAGGTTGCCGCATCAGATGCAGATAGTGCTTTACTTATAGCAGCGGGAGCTGAAATCATTGATCAACCTACAGTTAGAGATAAAAATTTAATAAGTGCAACTAGTGGTGAAGCAGGAATTTCTGTACTTTTAGATATGCTTGCTCAAGCCATTCAAGAAAATAAAAGTAATTAGAGATCTATTATGAAAGAAAATAATTATCTTAAGAAAATTAGTCCTTGTATTGGTGTATGTGAATTAGATTTAGAGAGTGATTTATGTGTTGGATGTCTAAGAACTAGTCAAGAAATCGCGATTTGGTCTCAAATTGATAATACAAAAGCAATGCAAATTATGGAAGAAACTAAAAATAGAACACTTTTTAAAAAAGTATTACTTTAAAATTTATAGGAATATTTAAAAATGCATAAATATAGAACTCACAAATGTGACCAACTTAGAAATGATAATGTTAAAGAAGTTGTAAGGTTATCAGGATGGATTCATAGAAAACGTGATCATGGACAATTGATATTTATAGATCTAAGAGATCATTACGGTTTAACTCAAATAGTAGTAGACTCTTCAAATGAATACTTTCCAATTTTAGAAAATCTTTCTCTTGAAAGTGTAATAACTGTTACTGGCACTGTAGTTGAAAGGTCAGCTGAAACAATCAATAAAAATTTACCGACAGGAAACATAGAAGTAAATTTATATGGTTTAGAAATTTTATCAAAAGCTGGAATATTGCCATTGCAAGTTAATTCAGATGAAGATTATGGCGAGGAAACTAGACTGAAATTTAGGTATCTTGACTTAAGAAGAAATAGACCACATTCAAACATAGTTTTAAGATCAAATGTTATACAAACGATTAGAAATAAAATGTTAGATTTGGGTTTCATTGAGTTTCAAACTCCAATTTTAACAGCTTCTAGTCCTGAAGGAGCAAGGGATTTTTTAGTTCCATCAAGGTTAAATAAAGGTAAATTTTATGCTTTACCTCAAGCTCCTCAACAGTTTAAGCAACTTATAATGGTCTCTGGTTTTGATAAATATTTTCAAATTGCACCTTGTTTTAGAGATGAAGATAGTAGAGCCGATAGATCTCCGGGTGAATTCTATCAGTTAGACTTAGAAATGTCATATGTTGAACAGGAAGATGTTTTTGAAGCGGTTGAACCAGTTATTAGAGAAGTTTTTAAAACATTTTCTTCAAAAAAGATAGATGAAATATTTCCTAAAATTACATATAAAGATTCAATGTTAAAATATGGAAACGACAAGCCTGATATAAGATTTGCACTAGAAATCAAAGATGTTACTGAAGTGTTTAAAGGTTCAGGTTTTAGTATATTTGCTAAATCCATAGAGACTGGTTCAGTAGTTAGAGCTGTTCCTGGCCCAGGATGTGGGTCAAGGTCTATTGCAGACAGGATGAACAGTTGGGCTCAAGGTGAAGGCGCTCCAGGTATGGGTTATATAATTTATAATGATAATACTGCAAAAGGACCAATTGCTAACGCTCTAGGAATACAAGATGCTATGGGTATGAAAGAATTATTCAATCTAGAGGATGGTGATGCTTTATTCTTTTCTTGTTCAACAGAAGCAGAAGCATCCAATTTAGCTGGAAAAGCTAGAGTCAAAATTGCAACTGATAAAAAACTGATCGAAGATAATGTATTTAAATTTTGCTGGGTAGTAGATTATCCTATGTATGAAAAAGATAATAATACAGGTCAAATTGAATTTTCTCATAATCCTTTTTCTATGCCTCAAGGAGGTATGGATGCCTTGGAAAATAAAAACCCACTTGATATTTTAGCCTATCAATATGATCTAGTATGTAATGGTATTGAATTATCATCAGGAGCTATAAGAAACCATGTGCCAGAAATTATGTATAAAGCCTTTGAAATTGCAGGTCATAAACCTGAAGTAGTAGATAATAAGTTTCCAGGGCTGATTAATGCATTTAAATTTGGGGCTCCTCCTCATGGAGGGATTGCGCCGGGCATTGATCGAATCGTAATGCTATTAGCTGATGAGCCTAACATACGCGAAGTAATATTATTTCCAATGACAGGTAAGGCTGAAGATCTAATGATGAATGCTCCAAGTGATATAAATGAGCTTCAACTAAAAGAACTTGGTTTAAAATTAGATAAAAAAATTAAAATGAATTAACTTTTTTTAATAAGTATTTTCTATGTATACCTGCTGTAACTATTAAGAATAAAATAACTGCACCCGTTTGATGAAGTGCACCTAGATGAATTGGAACCATGTTTATTAAAGTGACTATACCTAATAAAAACTGAAAAAAGACAGTAATTCCCATTAATAAAATAATTTTTCTCATTCTTGAATCATTGGTGGCATTGAAGTTTTTGAAACCAAAAAATAAAATAGTGAGCATTGTAAATAGCCCAAGATGTCTATGGTGAAATTGAGCTGAAGCAGGGTTTTCAAATGGATCTAAAAAATTATATTCGCCGTAATTTTCTGGAACAAAACCTTCTCCCATAAGTGGGTACTCATTGTACATCAAACCTGCATCCATACCAGCGACAAAAGCACCTGCGATAATTGTTATAGATAGAATTATTAAGACAAAAAAGTTAAAATCTAGTTTCATTTTAACTGATCCTTCTTTTAAATCCAGAAAAGTCCACATTAAAAGGAAAAGTATTAAAAAGGCATTTGATAAATGAGTGGCCAAACGATATTGAGATACACTTGGATCATTAACTAATCCTGACTTGACCATCCACCAACCAATTATACCTTGAAGGCCTCCAAGAAATAAAACAATTAGAATTCTTTTAAATAAAAATTGAGGGAATATTTTTAGAATGAAAAAAAAGATCAGAGGAATAATAAATATAATTCCTATTAACCGTCCCCATAATCTGTGAAAGTACTCCCAGAAAAAAATACTTTTAAATTCTGATAGATCCATGCCATTATTTTTAATAATATACTCTGGTGAATTCATATATAAAGTAAAGATTCTTTCCCATTCAATATTATTCATTGGGGGGAGGAATCCATATAAAGGTCTCCATTCTACCATCGAAAGGCCAGAATCAGTTAACCTTGTAATACCACCTATGATTATCATAAGTACTACCATAATCATTGTAATTATGAGCCAACTAGAAATGTATTTTGATGTTTCTGTCATTACCAACTTACTATTATCTTTAGATTTATTTGATATATTATTCATAATGATTAAATGATGTTTAATTTAAATAAAACAATCTTTATAATATTTTTTTTATTTAATCTTGAAAGATGATCTTGTGTTTACTATTTAAAGCTCATAGCAATATTTATTATTGTCAATTTAACTTTTATTTAATTAAGGAGATTAGGCATGAAGTTTAGGCCACTTCACGATCGAGTTGTTGTAGAACGTCTCGAAGCAGAGGAAAAAACTGCTAGTGGGATCATTATTCCAGATTCAGCGCAAGAAAAACCAATGCAAGGAAAAATAGTTGCAGCAGGTTCAGGAGCACGTGACGAAACAGGTAAAGTTCAGCCTTTAGATGTAAAAGAAGGTGACGTAGTTCTGTTTGGCAAATGGTCAGGGACAGAAGTTAAGCTTGATGGAAAAGATCTATTGATCATGAAAGAAAGCGATATTATGGGAATAATGGGTTAATATAATCTATTAAGTGAATAATTGTTTTATAATTTGAAAGGACGAAAAAATGGCTGCTAAAGAAGTCAAGTTTGGTGCAGATGCACGAGCAAGAATGTTAGAAGGAGTTGATATTCTAGCTGAAGCTGTAAAAGTTACTTTAGGACCTAAGGGTCGTAATGTTGTTATTGATAAATCATTTGGTGCTCCAAGAATAACAAAAGATGGTGTTACAGTTGCTAAAGAAATTGAGCTTAAAGATAAGTTTCAAAATATGGGTGCTCAAATGGTTAGAGAAGTAGCATCTAAAGCTAA
The DNA here is from genome assembly GCA_964633395.1 of uncultured Rhodobacterales bacterium. Classification (GTDB taxonomy): domain Bacteria; phylum Pseudomonadota; class Alphaproteobacteria; order Puniceispirillales; family Marisalimonadaceae; genus CAJJBL01. The sequence continues at coordinate 1,412 of CAZWGZ010000008.1, read as the reverse complement.
TGATGTAGCTGGTGATGGTACTACGACCGCTACTGTTTTAGCTCAAGCTATTGTTAAAGAAGGTTCAAAAGCTGTTGCAGCAGGTTTAAATCCTATGGATTTAAAAAGAGGCATTGATTTAGCGATTGAAGCCGTTGTAGCTGACTTAGAAACACGTACTAGTAAAATATCTACAAATGCAGAAGTGGCTCAAGTAGGTACATTATCAGCTAATGGAGAAAGTGACATTGGTAACATGATTGCAAAAGCTATGGATAAAGTTGGTAATGAAGGTGTTATCACTGTTGAAGAAGCTAAAACACTTGCAACTGAGTTAGACGTTGTTGAAGGTATGCAATTTGATAGAGGATACTTGTCACCATATTTTATTACTGACGCTGATAAAATGAAAGTAGTAATGGATGATCCTTATATTCTATTATTTGAAAAAAAATTAGCAAACCTTCAAGAGATGCTTCCAGTTCTTGAAAAGGTTGTTCAATCAGGTAAACCTCTTTTAATTATAGCAGAAGATGTTGAAGGTGAAGCTTTAGCAACACTTGTGGTGAATAAATTAAGAGGCGGTTTAAAGATTGCAGCAGTTAAAGCTCCTGGTTTTGGCGATAGAAGAAAAGCTATGTTAGAAGATATAGCAATTTTGACTAAGGGTGATTTAATCTCAGAAGATCTAGGAATTAAATTAGATAATGTAACTCTTGAGATGCTAGGAACTGCCAAGCGAGTAGAAGTAACCAAAGAAGAAACTACTATCATTGACGGTGCGGGTACAAAAGATGATATAGCTGCTAGATGTAATCAAATTAGAGCACAGATAGAAGAAACAACATCTGATTACGACAAAGAAAAGCTTCAAGAGCGTCTTGCTAAATTAGCAGGCGGAGTAGCCGTTATTAAAGTTGGTGGCGCTACTGAAATAGAAGTTAAAGAGCGTAAGGATCGTGTTGATGATGCTATGCATGCGACTAGAGCAGCTGTTGAAGAAGGTATTGTTCCTGGTGGTGGTGTGGTTTTCGTTAAAGCTATACCTTGCTTAGACAAAGTTAAATTTGAAAACCCAGATCAAAAAGTGGGTATTGACATTGTTAGAAGAGCACTAAAGGCACCTGCAAAACAAATAGCAGATAACGCCGGACAAGACGGTGCAGTAATTGTTGGAAAGCTTTTAGAGTCAACAGATGCTAATTATGGATTTAATGCTCAAACTGGAGAATTTACTGATCTAGTTAAATCAGGCGTTATCGATCCAACTAAAGTTGTAAGATCAGCTCTTCAGAACGCAGCTTCTGTTGCAGGTCTTTTAATTACAACTGAAGCAATGGTTGCCGATAGACCTGAGCCAGCTGGTGCAGCTGCCGGCGGTGGAATGCCAGATATGGGCGGCATGGGCGGCATGGGCGGCATGGGCGGCATGC
>CAZWGZ010000007.1:1678-27294 GCA_964633395.1 uncultured Rhodobacterales bacterium | reverse complement strand
TTGTATCTAATAATTGTTTCTTTGCGTCTAAATTATTAATCAATACTTTTGGCGGCAAAAGTCTTTGAGCAAATTGAGATATTTTATTTTTTTGATCCACAAAAATATTTTGGAATAAGTTTTCTAAATCTCTATAAGCATAATCTAATTTCTGACTTTTATTATCTAATATCTGATCAGGTTTTCCAAGAAGTCTAAATAAGTTTCTTAAGTAATCCCTATTGTTATTAACCTTACTTAAAAAAGAAGAATGAATTCTTAAGCCAAGCTCTCCTACTCTGGCTTTTAATTCATCTCTAACCGGAACAGATTTTTCTGCTGCTCCAGTTGGTGTTGGCGCCCTTAAATCAGAAACAAAATCAATTAATGTTGTATCTGTTTCATGTCCAACCGCTGATATAATGGGAATGGTGCTATTAAAAACTGATCTAACAACTATCTCTTCATTAAAAGACCATAAGTCTTCTAGGCTGCCACCGCCTCTTGCTACAATGATAAGATCTGGTCTTTTAACATTTGTTTCTTTTGATAATTGATTTAACTGATCAATAGCATTTGAAATTTGTTTAGCTGACCCTTCTCCTTGCACAGCCACTGGCCAAATATAAACATGAGATGGAAACCTGTCAGATAATCTATGTAAAATATCTTTAATAACGGCTCCTGAAGGACTTGTAATAACAGCAATAATTTCAGGAAGATAAGGGATCGGTTTCTTATGTTCTGGATTAAAAAGACCTTCTGCTAGAAGTTTTTTTCTTCTGTCTTCAAGCATTTTAAGTAAAGCGCCTTCTCCGGCGACTTCCATATTATCAACTATAATTTGATACTTTGACTGACCTGCAAAAGTAGTTATTTTACCCGTGCAAATTACCTCCATGCCCTCTTCAGGCATAACGGATAATCTAGGAAGTGTGTATTTCCATATTATGGCAGCAATCGTTCCATCAGCATCCTTAAGGGTAAAATATACATGTCCCGAGCCTGGAAAAGACGGGCGAGAAATTTCTCCTCTTATTCTTACATAACTAAAATTTGTCTCTACTAACTTTTTAATGACATGCGAAAACTCCCCTACTGAATACACAGGGTTATTAGAGACACTATTTGTCTGAGAATCTTCAAAATTACTATTGGTCATAACTTCATACTATGGCATATTGCAAAAAATCTAAAGTGTTTTGGAGTAAAAATTTATGAATATTCTAGTTGTAGGTGGAGGTGGAAGAGAACACGCCATAGCTTTATCATTATTTAATTCTCCTCAAACAAAACAGATAATTGTTGCGCCTGGAAACCCTGGTATTTCAAAGTTTGCTGAATGTAGATCCATAGCCGCTGACGATATAGATGGACAATGTAATCTAGCAAAAGAAATAAATGCAGACATCGTATTTATTGGACCAGAGACACCTTTGGTTTTAGGTTTAAAAGATAGGTTAACTGAACTTGGTATAAAGGCTTTTGGACCAACAGCTAAAGCAGCTCAGTTAGAAGGTTCGAAAAGTTTTTCAAGAAACTTTTGTGATAGGCATAATATTCCTCAGCCTAAATTTAAGTATTGTGATGATTTAGAAACAGCAAAAAAAGAAATTAAATCTTTAAATGGTTACTGTGTTGTAAAAGCAGATGGTCTTGCTGCAGGAAAAGGCGTTGTGGTTTGTGATGAAATTAATGAGGCCATACAAGCATCGAAAGAAATGCTTGAAGATAATAAATTTGGTAAAGCTGGCAAATCTATTTTAATTGAAGAAAGAATAACTGGGGTTGAGGCCAGCGTATTTGCTGTATCAGATGGTGAAAATGCTATTTTAATTGGTACAGCACAGGACCATAAAAGAGCTTATGATAACGATCAAGGACCTAATACGGGTGGTATGGGCGCTATATCTCCAGCTCCCGCTCTAGATGAAGTCTTAACTAAAACAGTAATGAAGAATATTGTTATACCTACCATTAATGGTATGAAGTCTGAAGGCATGGAATATGAAGGTATTTTATACGCAGGTATAATGTTAACTGACAATGGACCAAAAGTAATTGAGTTTAACTGTAGATTTGGAGATCCAGAAACTCAAGTCATTCTTCCTCGTTTAAAAACTGATTTAGTTGATATTGTAAAAAAATCTGTAGAAAAAAATCTTAATAATTTTGAAATAGAACTTGTTTCCCAAAAAGCAATTACAGTTGTTATAGCAAGCAAAGGTTATCCAGGATCATTTAAAAAAGAACTAGTGTTACCATCATTGGATAAAGTTGAGAAATTCAATAAGGTAAAAATTTATCACTCAGGAACTTCTTTAAATAAAGATAATAATCTTATTTCTAATGGAGGAAGGGTTTTTTCTATTTCCGCGCTTGGGAAAGATATAAAAGAATGCAGAGAACAAGCTTATCATGCTGTTGAAACAATAAACTGGGATCAAGGTTTTTATAGAAAAGATATCGGAAAATTATAAAATAATTATCTTAACTTTTGAAAAAAATTCTTCAGTAACTGTTCACTTTTTGTTGAGGATATTCCTCCATAAACTTCTATAGATCTCTGTGCTTTATTATTTGAAAAAACTCGAACTCCATTATCTACGGCGCCTCCTTTTTTATCCTCAGCACCATAATACAATCTTCTTATTCTAGTTTGTTTTATTAAACCTGCACACATAACACATGGCTCTAAAGTTACCCATATATCGCAATCATCTAAAAAACGACTGCCTATAATCTTTAATGCCTTTTCAATAACTAATTTCTCAGCATGACATGTGGAATTATTATTTTTTTCAACTAGGTTATGGGCTTTAGCAATTATTTCACCGTTATTATTTACTATTATAGCACCAACTGGTACCTCGTTTTTTTTATCAGCTTTAATTGCCTCAATAAGAGCTAATTCCATATAATCAATTTGATTAATCACTAATTTGTTCCTTTTAGTTTAGAAATATTGCTTATATTTATTAAAACCTATAATACAAAACTATGAAAAATACATATATAAATAAAAATAAAGCTGAAACAGATAATATTGTCCAAGTTCCAAATAATTTAAAAGCTAGTATAAAATTAGAACGTATTGCCAAAAGAATTGCTAGATCAGGATTATGTTCAAGACGAGAAGCTGAACGTTGGATTATAGATGGAAAAGTTAGATTAAATAATAAGATTTTAACAGAATGTGGAACTAATGTTACCAAAACAGATTTAATTGAAGTGAATGGCAAATCTCTTCCAGATAAAATTAAAACTAAACTTTGGATTTATCATAAAGAAAGAGGTTTTTTAGTTACTAATAATGATCCTGAAGGTAGAGCAACTATCTTTGAAGATTTGAAATCTAAAATCAATCTAAGGCTAATTGCAGTAGGCCGATTAGATATGGATTCTGAAGGTTTGATTTTACTAACTAATGACGGTGATTTAGCTAGGAGACTTGAGCTACCTTCGACAGGATGGTTACGTAAATATAGAGTTAGAGTTCATGGTTATGTTAATCCACAAGACCTTGAACCTCTCAAAAATGGAATTACTGTTGATGGGATTAAATATGGTAGAATAGATGCCACTTTAGATAGACAACAAGGAAGCAACGCTTGGCTAACTTTAGGTTTTCGCGAGGGAAAAAATAGAGAAGTAAGAAATGTAATGAATCATTTAGGTTTTTCAGTAAACCGTTTAATTAGAATATCATTTGGTCCATTTAGCCTTAAAAATTTGCCTCCTAAGGGGCTAGAAGAAGTAAAACAAAAGATTTTGCATGATCAATTAGGGATATCTAAACCTCAAAGAACCTATGCCGATGAAAGTAACGAATTAATAAACGATCAGTAAAGCAGATGAGAATTATCAGTGGAAAATTTAGAGGATTAAAACTTCACTCTCCTACAAATATTGAAATAAGACCAACTTCAGATAGGCTTAGAGAGTCTTTGTTTTCAATAATTAACTCTAATAAATATGATATAAACATTATAGATGCAAATGTAATTGATATTTGCACAGGTACTGGCGCTCTCGGAATTGAAGCATTATCCAGAGGGGCAAAAAACTTATATCTAATAGATAATGAACAAAATTCTCTAGATATTGTAAAAACAAATTTATCAAAAATTAAATCGTATGATATTGAATCATCCGTTTATATTCGTAAAGCAGATGCAAAAAAACCATTCAAAAATATAAATTTAATTTTTAATATTGTTTTAATAGATCCCCCTTATAACTCGTCTATAATTCAGCAATGCTTGCCACTTCTTAAAGAATATAATTTAATTGACAAAAATAGTCTTATTTTCGCAGAAACTAGCAAGCAAGAAACAATTAGTGTGGAAAATTTTAAGGTATTGGATACCAAATTTTATGGCAAATCTAAGTTAACTATAATGAAATTGTTAGATTTAAGTTCTATTAAATAATTTTTCAATATCCTTTAAAGAAAGACTAATAGAAGTAGGTCTTCCATGATTGCATTGGCCAGAGTTTGGGGTATTTTCCATTTCTCTTAATAATGCATTCATCTCATCTTGATTTAAAACTCGTCCTGACCTGACTGATCTATGACATGCAACGGTACCTAAAATTAAATCTATTTTTGCCTGATAAGAAGAAGGTAATCCAGTCGAAGACAAATCATCGCCAAGATCAATAATCAATTGTTTAACGTCAGCTTCCCCTATTAAAGAAGGTACCTCACGAACAATAATCATTCCTTCTCCAAAAGGCTCTATTACAAATCCTATTTCATTTAACAATATTAGATTTTCTATAATAAATGCCAACGGAACGGGTTCAAGATTTATAATTTCAGGCAATAACAAAATTTGTTTTTCTATTTTTTTATGTTCACGTGCGGCTTTCATTTTTTCTAAAACTAATCTTTCATGAGCTGCATGCTGGTCAATTATTACAATTCCGCTTGAATTCCTCGATATTATATAATTTTTATTAAACTGTGCTAGCGCAACGCCTAATGGATAATTTTCTGTTAAATTATCATTTAAGTTCTTATGATTTTCTAAATCAGAACGATGTTGATCTGAAGCGTAAATTGATTTGATTGATGGGTTAACATTTATATTTTTTAAAAAAGATTGAGATACCATATTCTCAGAATTATTTTGTATTTTTGAACTATCAAATCTATCAATCGCCTCTTGTGATATTTCCTTCGTAGTCTGACTAAAATTAATGTTTAGCTCCCTACTAATGGAGCCTACAATCAAACTTCTAATAAGTGCATTATCTTGAAATCGAATCTCTGTTTTGCCAGGATGTACGTTAACATCTATAAAGTCACCAGGTACATCAATATATAAACAGAAAATAGGAAACCGTCCTTTTGGTAAGGTATCTCTATACGCTGCTCTAATTGCGCCTGATAAATTTCTATCTTGAATAATTCTTCCATTTACGAACAAATGTTGCTGAGTATAGTTTGATTTATTTAATGTAGGTAAACCAATAAAACCATGAATATTTGCATATTGATCATCATTAATTAGTTTAGCATTATTAATCTTAATAGATTCATCAACAAAATTTAAACCCATAATGTTTGCAATTCTACTAGGATAAAGGTTTTTTAAGTCAAGTTCAGCTCTAATATTAAGTAATTCACGACCATTGGCTTGCAACCGAAAGCCAATAGATGGATTTGCTAGGGCTTGTTTTAATATCATTTGATGACAATAGCTATTTTCAACTTGAGAAGATTTTAAGAACTTTAATCTAGCAGGTGTTGCAAAAAATAATTTTCTTACAGTTATAATTGTACCAGATTGACGTGAAGAAGGATAAACATCTTTAAACTTACCTGCTGTTATATCTAATGACCATGCATCTTTTGATTTTTCAGCTCTTGTTTGAATATTTAATTCACTTACTGCAGCAATTGATGGTAACGCCTCACCTCTAAAACCTAAATACTCCATAATAACAAGATTATCATTAGGCAGCTTAGAAGTTGCATGCCTCTCTACTGCCAACGGTAATTCTTTTTTATTAATTCCAATTCCATTGTCTGAGACAGAGATTAAATTTTTTCCTCCATCATCAATAATAATATCTATTTGTGAGGCTCTAGCATCAATTGCATTTTCAACCAGCTCCTTAAGAGCTGAAGCTGGACGTTCTACAACTTCACCTGCTGCAATTTGATTTATAAGATTCTCTGGAAGTCGCCTGATTTCCATAATAGATCCTTATTACTTTATAAGCAAAGTGCTACCAGAATTTATATCAAAAGCTGGAGATGCATCATCATCAAGTTTTTTTCCAGATTTTTTGTTATTTCTTATTCTTAAAGATTCTTTATTTGCATCAATAACAAAGCCTGTTTGTGGTATGTTTCCAAATAATGTTTGTATACCTGTGCGTTCACTTAAAGATATTCCTAAAGTTTCTTCATCAACAATACTTCTTATATTTTTAGGAATTTTTTTTGAAACAAATAATTCAATGTAACTATTAGCATTTTTATTTTGTTTATTATTTGTAATGTTTAATCTATCAGATAAATTAGTATTTTGATTTGAATTAACTAAACTGTTATTAGTGATAAGTTCTGGTTTTATTCTATAACCTGGAGGCACTGCCAGAGATGGAGTTATAACTGTTAAGTACTCGTCTGGAATCATTTTTTCTTTACCTACAGCTTTTCTAAAGTCTGAGCAACTAGATATAGATAACATTATAGGCAATAATAAAATAAATATTTTAGGTAAATTATTTTTCATAATACGAGCTTTCAAGAGTAAAAAATTGATTGTAAAGATATACCGATGCACCTATGAATATTACTGTATCAGCAAGGTTAAATGCTGGCCAGTGTAAATCATTTAAATAAAAATCTATGAAATCAACTACTTTTCCATAAATTATCCTATCAATAGCATTTCCTATTGCACCACTTGCAATTAAAATAAAACCTAAGGACGAATATCTTGGTAACTTAAAAGAAGATAGAATTAGCCATATACTCACGGCAAATGCAAAAATTGTAAAAAAGTATCTACCTATGTCTCCTGAGTTTTGAAAAAACCCAAAAGAAATTCCACTATTCCATACAGGTGTCATCGATAAAAAAGATGTGATCTCTATTGATTTTAACTGATTAAAAAGATTTTCAATAGCCCATTGCTTTGACACATAATCAAGTAAAACAAAAAGTATCAAAACTATAAGAAGATTAAATATACCAATATTTTTTTTCATCTAACTATCTTTTAATTACACTTTTACATCTATTACATATTTCAATATCATCTTTTACCTCTTTAACCACTTTCCAGCATCTTAAACATTTGCCTCCGGATGCAAGTTCAATATTTACATCAATATTATTATCTTTAATCTCATTATTTATATTTATTTCAACGTCCGAGCAAATAAATAGATCAGATAAATTTATATCGATTAACTCGTCATACACATTTTGATTTGTAAAAATAATTACTTTTGCTTGTAGGCTTGAACCAAGTAATCCATCTTTCCTTTTTTCTTCAATTGCAGTTGTAACAATAGATCTAAATTCTCTTATATTAGTCCATCTTGTAGCAATATTTTGATCAAACCAGCTTTCCTTTGGCTTAAAATAAGTTTGAAGATGTACAGAATTTTCTGGATCGTTATATCTACTTTGCCATGCTTCTTCAGCTGTAAAACATATTATTGGAGCTAACCAAGTGGTTAATGAATTAAATAAAATATCCATTACCGTTCTACAAGCTCTCCTTTCTTTACCATTTAATTCTTCACAATATAAAGTATCTTTTCTTATATCAAAATAAAATGCTGACAAATCGATTGAGCAGAAATTATGAATATCTGTATAAATATCATGTAAATTAAACTTCTCAGTGTTTTCTTCTATTTTTTTACCTAATTCAGCAACTCTATGTAAAACCCATTGCTCTAACTCTGGCATTTCATCAAAGTCAATTATTTCCTTTTCTTCAAAACCATTTAGAGCTCCTAAAAGATACCTAAGAGTATTTCTTAATCTTCTATAGTGATCTGAATGCCTTACAAGTATCTCTTTACCTATTCTTAAATCATCATAATAATCAGAACCTACAACCCACAAACGAAGAACGTCCGCTCCAAATTCGTTTATAACTTTTTCAGGAGCCGTAATGTTTCCTAAAGATTTAGACATCTTCCGACCTTGTTGATCAAGCACAAAACCATGCGTTAAAACTGCATCGTATGGAGCTCTTCCTCTAGTCCCACAACTTTCTAAGAGAGAAGAATGAAACCATCCCCTATGTTGATCAGTACCTTCTAGATATAATGAAGCTGGCCAAAATAAATCATCTCTTTCTTCTAAAACAAAGGCATGTGTAGATCCTGAATCAAACCATACATCGGCTATATCCATAACTGCTTCAAAATCATCTGCATTATATTTTGATCCTAGAAAATAAGATGAAGGTTTTTCAAACCAAGCATCGGCCCCATCAGTTTTAAAGGCTTCTACTACTCTATCAACAACCTCTTGATCTCTTAAAGGCTCTTGTGTTTTTTTATTAATAAAAATACCTAATGGTACACCCCAAGCCCTTTGTCGAGAAATACACCAATCAGGCCTATCTTCAATCATTTTTGTTATTCGGTTTACTCCTTGAGGAGGGAAAAAAGTCGTTTCTGAAAGAGCTTTAAGAGCTGTATCTCGAAGGTTATTTGTTTCCATAGATATAAACCATTGAGGAGTTGTTCTAAAAACTAAAGGTGCTTTTGATCTCCAACTGTGAGGGTAGGAATGAGTTAATGTTCCTCTACCTATTAACCCACCATGTTCAGACATTATATCTGCAATTTTTTCATTATCTTTAAGAACGCGAAGCCCGCCTAGAAGAGGTAAGTCAGGGTCTAAAATACCATTATCTGATACTGTTTCAGGTATGGGTAAATTATTTTTTTTACCTAGTTCGAAGTCATCTGCACCATGTCCTGGAGCAATATGAACAAATCCTGTTCCTTGATCTGTTGTTACAAAATCAGCTTCTAACAAAACAACATCATGCTCGTAACCATGGTTCTTTAGTGGGTGGGCTAAAATTATACCTTTAAGATCACTCCCTTTTAATTCCATTATTAATTTATAATCTTCAATTAATAATTCTTTCATTACAACATCTAATAACTCAGTTCCTACAATTATCTTATCTCTATCTTTAGCTAATGAGCTCTCATTAACTTTTTTAATTTCAATTAATGAATAATCAATATCCTTACCATAGGCTACTGCTCTATTTCCTGGCATTGTCCATGGAGTAGTTGTCCATATAATAACTTCACTATCTTGTAATGCGACAATTGAAGTTTTAATAATAGGGAACCTTGCAAATATAGTAGTGCTTGTGTGATCATGATATTCTATTTCAGCTTCAGCAAGTGCAGTTTTTTCAACTGGCGACCACATAACTGGTTTCACACCTCTATATAGACTTCCATTCATCAAAAACTTTCCTATCTCAGACATAATAATTGCCTCAGACTCATATTTCATAGTGGCATATGGAGCGTCCCAATCACCGTACACTCCTAATCTTTGAAATTCTTCTGACTGAATGTCCATCCATTTTTGAGCAAAATCTCGACATTCTTTTCTAAACTCAACAACAGGGATATCATCTTTATTTTTTTTCTTTTTTCTATAATTTTCTTCAATCTTCCATTCAATAGGTAATCCATGACAATCCCATCCAGGAACATAATTTGCATTTTTCCCCAACATCGATTGAGAACGATTGATAACATCTTTAATTATTTTATTAAGCGCATGTCCTATATGCAAGTTTCCATTAGCGTATGGCGGTCCATCATGGAGAATAAAAGGTTCAGCGTTTTTTCTTTGCTCTCTTAATTTCTTATATAAACCAGTTTCTTGCCAAGACTTTAAAATCTGTGGTTCTTTAACAGGTAACCCAGCTCTCATTGAAAAATCTGTTTTAGGTAAATATACGGTGTCTTTATAATTAGTCATTAACTGTTCTCTTTTTTGTTCAAATAATTATTCTATTATATTATTTAAAAAGCAATTATCTTACTTTTGAGTAAAATATATTAAATTGATTATTTTAATTTATGAAAATCACATGCCTTTTGAGTATCTATTTCTATTTGATCTTTTAATTCGCTTAAAGAGTTAAACTTTTTTTCTGGCCTTATGAAAGTCAACAATTCAATTTTTATTCTTTTACCATAAAGATCCGTATCAGTATTGTTATTTTTGAAATCAATAATATGAGTTTCTATATTAACTGATGCTCCTGAAACTGTTGGTCTTGTTCCTATATTTGAAATAGATGGAAGCCATTCACTTTGTTCATCTAATGTATTTTGAGATATTATTTTTAATCTAGTTACATAAACTCCAAAAGGTGGCTTTAGAAAATAATGCATATCTACATTGGCCGTAGGAAATCCTAGCTCTCTACCTTGTTGTTTTCCTTTAATAACAGTCCCAGTCACACACCATTTTCTTCCTAATAAATCTTCCGCAGCATTTAATTTTCCATCTTGAATTAAACTTCTTATTGCTTGAGAACTTATAATTTTAAGTTCAGTATCATGTTCAGATTCTAGTGATTTTATTTGAGCCAAGTCAACTCCTTCAATTTCCAAACCAATTTTATTGGCATATTTTTTAGAACCAGCAATAGTACCTTCTCTATTTTTACCAAATTTAAAATTTGATCCTGCAAACATAATCTTAACACGGAAAGTTTTATGCAAAATATCAGATAAAAATTGATTAGAACTACAGTTTTTTAACTCTTCATTAAAATTTATTATTATTAAGTAATCTGCACCAAGATTCTTTAATTGGCATTCTTTTTCTTCAGGGTCTAAGAGTTTAAAAGAAGAGTTTTTTGAACTAAAAAAATCTCTAGGGTGAGGATCAAAAGTTACAACTCCAAATGGTAGATCATTCTCGATTGCTTTATTTTTAGCTTTCTCTAATAATTTTCGATGTCCCTTATGAACACCATCAAAGTTACCAATAGCAATTACAATATCTTCATCAATTGGTGAAAAGGTATCATTATATTTCCATTTTATAGTTTTCATAAAATCTTTATAACCTTTTTAGGAATTTAAACTCAAGCTCATATATGATTAATTTAATAAAATTAATTCTATATTTGTGTTATTAAAAAAGTAACATGTATAAAATAACTTTTTAAAAACATAATAACCATTTTTTATTGATTAAATGGAGACTAATTAGTTGGATCAAAATATAAATATAGACTTTGAAATTATTTCAAATCTTATAAATAACACAGTTCAGATATTCGTTACTTACGCAGGTCAGGTTCTTGGAGCAACTATTATCTTAATATTAGGGTTCTACTTTGCTGGCAAACTAAGTAAAATTGCTAGAAGAAACCTAAGCCTACTTAATAAAATTGATCCCTTAATCGTTCCAATTATTGGTAATATAATAAGATATGGAATTATAATCATTACCTTGATAGCTGTGCTAGGTCAATTTGGTGTTCAAACAACTTCAATAATAGCAGTTTTAGGCGCTGCAGGTTTGGCAATTGGGCTAGCTCTTCAAGGAACATTGTCAAATGTAGCTGCAGGGGTAATGTTATTACTATTAAGACCTTTTACCACTGGGGACTGGGTAGAGACTGGGGGAGTTTCTGGAACAATTAAAGAAGTAGGTCTATTCACATCAATTATTAATACGTTTGATAACGTGTATGTCTCTATTCCTAATTCTAGTATTTGGAATAGTACTATTAAAAATCATTCGCATTATAAAACTAGGCGTATTGATGTAGATATTGGTATACATTATGACACAGATTTAGAATTAGCCTCTAAAGTGTTATTAAAACTAGGCGAAGATCAAAGAGTTTTAAATGATCCAAAAAGCCCACAGTTCCTTGTTATAAAATATGATGATAGTTCAATTGTTGTCAGACTTAGGTTATATGCACATACTAAAGATTGGTACGCATTATATTCTGACTTAATGAAACAATTAAAGCCTGCATTAGATAAAGCTGGCATTGAAATACCATATCCACATAGAGTTATCACTTCAAAAAGTGATGGATAATGTCTACTACAAAAAAAATTAATGATGGAATAGTTAAGCTTACAAGAAAAAATATAACTCAAGGTCATCTTGGAACAACAATTAAAAATATACCTGGAAGTGATAGAGTTCTATCAGATGAAGACCTAGTTAGAGAAAGAAGAAAAATTATACCTGATACAGGAATTGGTGAAGATATTTATATTTTTGGATATGGATCTTTATTATGGAATCCAACTGTTGAATATGAAAAGCAAATTATTGCTAAAATATTTGGTTACCATAGAAGTTTTTGTATGAAGACTAGACTAGGTAGAGGTTCATTTGAAAATCCTGGTTTAATGTTAGGGTTAGATAAAGGTGGGTCTTGTCAGGGATCAGCTTTTAAGTTGAAGACAAAGACTGCAATTAAAAACATAGATATATTATTTAGAAGAGAAATGGTAACAGGAGCTTATAGACCTAAACTTTTAAAAACTAATCTTGAAAATGGAAAAGTTGTTTTATCTTTAGCTTTTACCGTAGATAAAAAACATAAAAATTATTTTCCTAAAAGCACACCTAAAATTAAAGCTGATTTAATTTCAAAAGCTCATGGTTTTTTAGGAAGTTGTGAAGAATACTTAAATAATACGCTAGAAAGTTTATCAGAGTTAAATATTATCGATAAAGAAATGAATAGCATTTCTTATTTTTTAAAAAAAATTAAATAGAAAATTATAAATCCTTTTTTATTAAATCTGAAGCTTTCTCTGCAATCATCATAGTTGCAGCATTTGTATTTCCAGATGGCATAGTTGGCATAATAGAAGCATCAGCAATTCTTAAGTTTTGAATGCCATTAACTTTTAACTCTGAATTTACAACTGCACATTTATCCATTCCCATTCTACAACTCCCAATCGCATGATATACTGTGCCACCATTATTTCTTATAAAATCTAAAATTTCGTTATCAGTTTTAATATCTTTTCCAGGAAGATTTTCTTTGATGGAGATTTTATTAATATTAGATGTGTTTAAAAGTGCTCTGCACCTTTTAACACCTTCTATCATAAGGTCTTGATCAATTTTTTCTTTAAGATAATTAGGCTGAATTAAAGGAGGCACATTAATATCATTTGATACTGCTTTTACATAACCTCTACTATGAGGCCTAGATTGCCATACACCACAAGTGATACCTGGTGTATTTTGTAATTTTCCTATCATGCCTTCAGTATAAGAAGCAGGTGTAAATACAAACTGTAAATCAGGAAAATCTATCGCAGGAGAAGATTTTAAAAATGCACCTACATGAGCCGGACTGTAAGAAAGCAATCCCTTTTTAAAAAAAATCCATTTCATTACTTCTAATGCTAATTTATAACCACGAGCTCTTTCATTTAAAGAAACTGGTTTGTTAATACTATTTGAAACTCTGACAGCATAGTGATCCTGCAAGCCTTCACCAATATTTTTACTTTCATGTAAAGTTGATACTCCAATATTTTTTAAGTGTTCTGGATTACCAATTCCTGATACTTGAAGCAAATGAGGAGTTCCAATTGCGCCTGCACATAATATAATTTCTTTTTCTGCATAAATTTCAAATTTCTTATTATTCTTTTTACAAACTAAACCTACAGCCTTTTTGTTTTTAAAAATAATTTTTAAAACCATAGTATTACTATAGATTTCAACATTTTTTCTTTTCAAAGCAGGCTTTAAAAAAGCATCGGATGCACTAAATCTCATACCATTTTTAATAGTACGCTGATAATAAAAAATTCCCTCTTGATTTCCAGAGTTATAATCTTCTTGAAGGGGAACATTTAATTCTTTTGACCCGTTAATAAATTCTTCACATATAGGGTGTTTTTCAACAATATCAGTAACGAATAAAGGGCCATCTTTCCCTCTATACGCTTCGTTTCCACCAGCTCTGTTTTCTGATTTTTTAAAGTATGGAAGTATATCATCATACCCCCATCCTAAATTACCAAGTTGTGCCCACTGATTATAATCATCTGGCTGCCCCCTGACATATAAATGCCCATTAATAGAACTAGACCCTCCAAAACCTTTTCCTCTTGGGAAGAAAATTTCTCTATTATTTACTTCTTGGCTAGCTTCTGTTTTAAAACACCAATTAAATCTTTTATCATTTATTGTTTTTATAAAACCTGCCGGCATTTTAATAAATGGGTGGGTATTGCTTCCACCTGCTTCAACTATCGATATTTTAATATTAGGTTTTTCTGATAGTCTATTCGCAATTATAGACCCAGCAGACCCTGAACCAACTATTATATAATCAGACTTTTTCATTTTCAGCTAACTTACTACAGGTTGTAATAAAACATTTGAATAATGACGCACTAAAGTTATTCTCCACCCATATAATTTTAACTTTATTAGATATAATTATTTATCTATTCATAATCACTTTATCTACGAGCATCATTAAACTTATAAATAAGATTAAATAAATTGCTTTTGATTAGCAAACTCTAATAATTTTTGATTTTTATTAAAACCTTCTCAACAGGCATATTATTAATTCTATCACAATAGTTTCGAATACATAAAGATTGATCTCAATTTAATCAATTAAAATTATCCTTGACCTTAACGCTAATAAAGCTTCTTTTTTTGATATGAGATATTATAATCCACTCAATTTTAATTATGGGCTTTATACGAATTTTATTAAGTTTTAAATAAATAGTATCCAAAATAAATTATGGTTAAATAATCTTGATATATATTTTCAAGTTATTAAATATATAAATATTAAAAAATTGATTAGAAAATTAGGTTCAATAATGGAAAACCATCAAAATATTAATGATGAAATTACTTCTCTGAAATTAATGATCTTACAAAATAATCTAAAACAAAACTGGAACCTAGATAGCGAAGTATGGAATGAAGAATTTCCATATGATTATAGATTTGAGGATACATATCTTCAATTAAGTTTTATTTTAAGAGACTTTAATGTGGAAGAATTAAATGATCTATGTCTTGTAACAAATGTGTTTGATATAAATAAGTTTAACCATACTATTTCTACTTTGATTAATAATTACATTAAAAGCTGCGTAGATTATTTAAATCATGAAATTGATGGTAAAACAGAAGAATATTTCATGGAGTTTAATAAAAATAACAACTGTTTTTCTTATGAAAAAAAAATAAAAAAAGAATTAGCAAACAGTATAAAAAAGTATGCGATGTTTTTTTATGGTACATTAAGAGCTATAGAAGTAAGAGAAGCGGTTCTTGGAAAAGATATCGACAAACATAAATCTAACAAAGCAATAATATATAAACATCAAGTTTATAAAGTAATGAACGCAAACTACCCTCTTATAACCTATACAAATAATTCTCAAGATAAAGTGGAGGGTCTTTTAGTACACAACATTAGTGAAGAAGAGTTAAAAAAATTAGATGCTTTTGAAGGTAAAAATTATTTTAGAGCAAAAGCACAAGTAGAGGTTCATGGACAATTATTTAATGTTGAAATCTATATGCCTGATAAAACAATGGAATTAGATCAAATATGGGATTTTGAAGATTGGTATAAAAATAATATGGAAGACTTCTTTAAAAAAGAATTTAATATTAATGGGGTAGGAACTTCCTAATTAAAAATTATTTATTATTATATGTTATTTTTTTAATTTTTGTATTTGTGCCCAAGCAGAGTTTATAGACCTCATTTTATTCTTACTCTCATTGATAACCTCGACTGGAACACCTTTACTAAGCAATAGATCTGGGTGATGTTCTTTTGATAGCTTAATATATTTCTTTCTAATCGTTTGAAGATCATCAGAGGGAGAGCTCTCTAAAACTATATATGGATTTAATTTGTCCGAAGATTTTCTACTTTCTTTAATACTTTCAAATTGGGTTTGACTAAGGCCAAATATATGAGCGATGTCTGTAATCATTAATATTTCAGCTTCGCTTACATGTCCATCCGCTTCAGCAATATAAAATAAAATATTTATTACTTCTTCAAGTACATTTAAATTTCCTTGATAAATTTCAGAAATCTGTTTTGCATAAGGCTCATATCCAGTACTTTCTTCTTTAGCCTTATTAAAAATTTTAGCAACTTGATCTATTTCATTATCAGGAATTTGCAGCTTATCCTTAACTGCCATCAACTCTTCTTTGCTGACTTGACCGTCAGCTTTACTTAATTTTGCAGATAAAACAATTAAAGATAAAGCAAAAACTTCTTGAGAGTTAGCAAAAGATTTAGTTTTATTTCCTGAATTAAGTTGAGAAAGTTTACCACCAACAAAGGATCCTAGTAATGCACCAAAAGGTCCTCCAAAAGAAAACCCAATAACTCCACCTATTAAACTTCCCCAAATAGACATATGTGACCTTTTAAAAAATAATAATTAATTGAAATTGAGTTATTTAAATAACCATAGCTAATAATAGTTTTAGAAATGGGCAGACATAGTACCTAGTGGTTTTTCTGTTGGTGGAACAAAGTTGGTAAGATCAATTCCTTCTACAGCAGCTTTATATTCTTCTATAGTTGGCGTTCTACCTAGAATTGCAGAAAGAACAACGACTGGTGTAGATGCAAGTAAAGATTCTCCCTTCTTTTCAGCAGAATCTTGAACTACTCTTCCTTCAAAAAGACGAGTGGATGTAGCTAAGACTGTGTCTCCTTTGGCCGCTTTTTCCTGATTTCCCATACAAAGGTTACAACCAGGTCTTTCTAGATATAGAATATTTTCATATTCTAAGCGAGCTTCGCTCTTTGGCTTAATGTCATCGAACTCAAAACCAGAATACTTTTGTAAAATACCCCAATCACCTTCTACTTTTAATTCGTTAACAATATTGTAGGTTGGAGCAGCCACTACCAAAGGTGCTTTAAATTTTACACTCCCAGTTTCCTTTTCAAGGTTCCGGAGCATCTGAGCAACAATTTTAATATCACCTTTATGAACCATGCAAGACCCAACAAAACCTAGATCTACTTTCTTCTCAGCTTTGTAGTATGAAATTGGCCTTATTGTATCGTGAGTATAACGCTTTGATATATCAATATTATTGACATCGGGGTCAGCAATCATTGGTTCGTCTATTTGGTCTAGTTCTATAACTACCTTTGCAAAATACTTGGCATTATCATCAGGTATTAACGCTGGTTTTTTACCTGATTTAATTTCTGAAATTCGATTTTCAGCAATATCAATCAAACCTTGAAGCATTTGGCTATTATTATCCATTCCGTTATCAATCATGATCTGAATACGACTTTTAGCAATTTGAAGTGATTCAACAAGTGTATCATCTTCAGAAATACAAATAGATGCTTTTGCTTTCATTTCAGCAGTCCAGTCTGTAAAGGTAAAAGCCTGGTCAGCTAATAAAGTTCCAGTATGAACCTCGATAATACGACCCTGAAAGACATTATCACCAAATTGCTTCAGCATCTGAGATTGTGTTGCATGCACAACGTCACGAAAGTCTACATGTTTTGCCATAGTACCTTTAAATGTTACTTTTACAGATTCAGGTATAGGCATGGTTGCCTCTCCAGTCGCAAGAGCCAGCGCAACGGTCCCAGAGTCAGCTCCAAATGCAACTCCTTTAGACATCCGAGTATGAGAGTCACCTCCAATTATGATAGCCCAGTCATCAACTGTTATATCATTTAAAACCTTATGAACAACATCCGTCATGGAGTGATAAACACCTTTTGGATCTCTAGCTGTTATCAAACCAAATTTATGCATAAACTTCATAAGTTTAGGAGTGTTTTCTTGTGCCTTAAAATCCCAAACTGAAGCTGTATGACAGCCTGATTGATAAGCTCCATCCACAGTTGGTGAAATAATTGTAGCAGCCATAGCCTCTAGCTCTTGTGCCGTCATCGAACCGGTTGTGTCTTGAGATCCAACAATATTTACTTTTACTCTGACATCAGACCCTGCGTGCAAAACAGTATCAGTTTGCACGCCTACAGCGTTTGCATTAAATATTTTCTCAACTGCTGTTAGACCTTGATCTGGATGGAAAATTTCCTTCGAAGGTGCAAACGCAGATTTAAAATCAATACCAAGCGTTTCAGAGGCAAAACTCTGCAGTTTTTTGCCAAACACTATTGCGTAAGAGCCTCCAGCTTTCATGAATTCTACTTTTTGTGGGGTAAAGGAGGAAGACAAATCAACTAGTTCTTTGTCACCTTTTTCGTTATACAGCTTTTTATTTTTTGTATTAATTTTTAGAACAGTTCCCGTTTCGACAGAGTACACCTGCTCAAGCACAGGATTATCATCATTATTAATAATAGGATTACCATCAGAATCTAGTTTTTTTACCCAGTTTTTGAGATCTAATCCAATACCCCCAGTGACGCCTACTGTTGTTAAAAAAATGGGCGAAATTCCGTTTGTTCCTGCAACAACAGGTGCATTATTTACAAAAGGCACATATGGGCTAGCTTTCGTTCCAGTCCATAAAGCCACATTATTGACGCCAGACATCCTAGAAGATCCAACCCCCATTGTTCCTTTTTCTGCGATTAACATCACACGTTTGCCCGGATTTACTTTTTGAAGTTCTTTGATTTTGACCTGCGCCACCTCTGAAATCATACACTTACCGTGGAGTTCCCGGTCTGCTCGAGAATGAGCCTGATTTCCCGGAGACAACAAATCAGTAGATATATCACCTTCGGCTGCAATATAAGTAACAACTTCAATTTCTTCTTCAATATCTGGAAGATTTGTATAAAACTCAGCTTTTGCATAACTTTTCAGAATATCTTTTGCAATCTCATTTCCATTTGTATAAGCCACTTTAAGGCGTTCTGTATCTGCTTCATACAAAAGAACCTGCGTTTTGAGGATATCTGCAGCTTCCTGAGCGATCAACAAATCAGAGCCTAAAGCTAAATCAAGAAGGACTTCAACAGATGGTCCACCATTCATATGAGACAGTAATTCGAAAGCGAAAGTCCCTGAAATTTCTTCCACAACAGCATCACCTAGAATAATTTCTTTTAAAAACTTTGCTTTTTCTTTAGCTGCACTAGTTGTTCCAGGTATGGTGTTGTATATGAGAAAATTAAGAGAGGCCTCTTTATTACTATTGGCACTATCCTTAATTTGAAAAACCAGTTCTTTTACTAACGCACCATCTTCAATCGGCTTAGGCTTTAGGTCCTGTTTTTTTCGATTTTCAATCTCATCTAAATAGGCTGTGTACAAAGTCATGTTTATCCCTGAAAACTAATATTAATTGAAGCTTTACAACTGATTGGCAGCTTCTTATCAATCCAATATAAAGAAGAATATTATGCGGTGGTATAATAATTTCGTCAAGATGCATTATGTAATAAAAGTTTCTGAAACATTTAATTAAAACTAGATCATACTTATAACCAAGTGTTTTATAGGTTACCTCTTTATGCATATTAAATAGATTCTAGCCAGACGAGTACTTTTTTGTACCACAAAATATTAAACAAATCTAAAAACTATTTTAATCTTTCATTTTAATATGTCAGTTAATCGGTAGAGTGATTTTTCTATATAATCTGCTTTATTTTCACTTTTATGTTTTAAGCCAATTCGATTATGCCAATAAACATCCATTCCCATTGCCTTTGCACCTTCAACATCAAACGGTGATCCTGCTACAAATAATGTTTTTTGTGGAGAAGTTTTCAATTTTTTAAGAATACCCTCGTACATTTTTGGATGTGGTTTATAAAAACCAATCTCTTCAGCAGTAACTGAACAATCAAAGGTTATGTCAATCAATTTAATTGCTTCAATTCCTTTTTTAATAGAACAGTTAGTGGCTACTCCAAGTAAATAGTTCTTACTAAGAACTTTTAATACCTCGTCGACTTCTGGCCAAGGCTTCAGAGAATACCATTGTTGAATAAGGTTTTGTGCTATTTTAGAATTCAAGCCTACATCTTCAGCTGCTGATAACACTAAATCTTCATATTTCTTATAATTAAAGGTACTATATGTGATTTCAAGATATCGTGCTCTCCATTTACGCCCCATCAACTCTGATCCAGCTATTTCATTCCATAAAGACCAAGAGTCTATTAAGCCTGTGAGCAAATCAAAAACTACAGCATCATATTTACATTTATTCATTATAATCTCTAAATTTAATAGGTCGTAATTTCTTACCAACCATTAGTTCTAGACCATGTGTCTGTAATCATATTATTTTCTAATATATTATAATTTGTAAATCCAGCACAGGTCAAACAAGAGTGATTAGGCAAAATTCTAACTAAACTTCCTATTGGTAATTTATCAAACCAATCAGGATTATAAATATTTATTGAGCCATGCTCTTGATGAATTTCAGATACATTAAGTCCTAACAAAGGTATTCCTGTGTCATGATTACAAATCAAACCAAATCCAGCTTCAGGCATGAATTTATTTGCACTAGTATCTTTTGATAACGCTAATGCACCTGCATCAATGATTATTTTTTTCTTTTCATGATTATGTCCTATTACACTCGCTAGAACAGTTATTGCTATGTCTTCAATTTTACAAATACCTCTAGAAGCTTGTGCTAAATCCCAAAACATATATATCCCTGCTCTAACCTCAGTTATATCATTAAGATGTGAAGCGAATAACATAGTTGGAGTTGAACCTATGCTTATTATTGGCGGGTTTTGATTAAAATTAACCATGTTTTTAACAGAGGCTAGAGCATCTTCACGTTCTTTATTAGCGATTGATAAAATTTCTTTTTTATCATTGGTCGAATAACTATGACCAGCATGTGTTAAAACACCAATCAAATGAGTATTTTTACAATTATCAAATATTTTAGATATTTCTAAAATATTTTGATCTTTAAAACCTATGCCACTTCTTCCTTCACCACAATCTATCTCAATTAAAATTTCAAATTTTGCATTATTCAAATTACTAAAATCTACAACCGCTTTTGCAACAAAAATAGAATCTAAAACTAAACGAACCAAACAATTATATTTTTGCTGAATAAAATTTAATCTAGTTAATTTTCTTGGTATAATACAAACTGCATACAATATGTCTTTGAAACCAGCAGAAGCAAAATATTCAGCTTCTTGAAGTGTAGATACTGTTATAGGTCCTATTTCTTGATCGAGAGCTATTTTTGCAACTTCAATACTTTTTGGTGTTTTAACATGAGGTCTAAGTATAGTGTTTAATTGAATACATTTTTGCCTTGCCCTAAGACAGTTTTTTTCTAAGATGTTTTTGTCTAAAATCAAACAAGGTGTCTCGAGTTCTTCTAAATTATTTATTTTCATATTCTTTGACTCCATAATCTAAAAAGAAAGTTAAAGATTTTTTTTTGTTCATCAAGGTTTTTAATCTTTAAATATAGGATTTATTTTTAAGAAAATATTTTGATGGACAGGCTGAAAAATGCTTTTTTGCACTACTTTTAAAGTAAAAATTTAATCAATATATATATTGAATTAAAAGATTTGGTAGGGATACCCGGAATCGAACCGGGAAGCCTTGCGGCACTGGTTTTTGAGACCAGCGTGTTTACCTATTTCACCATATCCCCATACGTGTAAAAATCTATAGGCCAATTAAGAACTATCATATATATATCAATAAAATTAAATTGGAAATTTATTATTAAGTATATTTGACTTAAATAAATTGAAATACACTTAGGCGCATTATGGAAAAGATTTCTTACAAAAGTAAAATAAACAATCTTATAGAAAAAGCTAAAATTAGAGCAAACCAACCTATTGCTGAAAAAATATTAGGCCTTATCTCAGCAATAGAATCAATATTTTTTCCAATACCTGTGGATCCATTTTTAGGAGCTTTAACACTTGCTGCGCCTCAAAAATTTATTAGATTTGCTGTTATCTGCACAATTTTTTCAGTACTAGGAGGATTAATTGGCTGGCTTATAGGCTATCTAATAGGACCCTCAATTGAGAACTTTTTAGTACATATTCCTTGGTTTTCAGAAGAAAAATTTACCGCCGTTAAATCCGCTTATAAAAATAATGGAATGTTAATTATTTTTTTAGGTGCTTTCACACCATTACCATACAAAATAATTACATTAACTAGTGGAATAGCTGAAGTTAATGTTTTTGCTTTTATTATGATGTCACTATTTGGAAGAGGTATTCGTTTTTTTATAGTCGCCTTTTCAGTAAAGTATTTCGGACAATCTGCATTACTTTATTTAAAAAATAATATTTTTATTTCTACAACTATTTTAGGAATAGCAATTATTGCAATTTGCTTTTATATCTTATAAATGTTTAAAAAAATTACTAAAAATATCTTAACTTTAAATCTTCTTGAAAAAACAATTTTACTTTTAAAGTTATCTTTTTTTATTTCTACAACTATGTTGCTTTCTGCACTTTATCTTCAATATTTCAAAAACTTGCCACCATGTGACTTATGTATTACTCAAAGATGGTTTCATGTGTTAATTCTTTTATATAGCTTAACTATTTATATAATTATTAAAATTAAAAATTTACCTCTTACATTAGTAATATTGGGATTAGCATTGGTATGGATTTCTAGTGGCTTAGCAGGCATGTATCATTTTGGTATAGAGCTTAAATTATGGACTGGCCCAGAGGCCTGTTCTTCAAATCTAATTTTTTCAAAAGATTTATTAAAAAATTTATTAAGCAAATCTCCTATAAAATGTGATGAAATTATGTTTAGTATTTTAGGAATTTCTCTTGCTGGTTGGAATACAATTATTTCTTCCATAATTTCTTTATTTTTAAGTTTAACACTAATTAAAAAAGGTCTTTTAAAACCATGAAAGAAACACTAACTAAAAAAGATATTGATGCTATTCTGAGAGTTGATCATGCCGGTGAAACTGCCGCTGCAAAAATTTATGATGGCCAATTAGCAATTTTAAAACACACATCGGTTGGACCAACGATTCAACATATGAAGGATCAAGAACAAGAACATTTAGATACGTTTAACAAACTATTAATTGAAAATGACACTCGGCCTACTGCGTTATTACCTATTTGGAACGTGATGGGCTTTGGACTTGGGATGGCAAGCGCTATAATGGGGAAAAAGGCTGCTATGGCTTGCACTATAGCCGTTGAAGAAGTTATAGGAGAGCATTACGCCAAGCAAGCAGAAGCTTTGGATGAAGACCGCCCTGAACTGAAAGCAACATTAATAAAATTTCGAGATGAAGAATTAGATCACCTTGAAACTGGAGTTGAGCACGAAGGAAGGCAAGCTCCTGGATATGAAATTATGAAAACCATTGTTCAATTTGGTTGTAGAACGGCCATAAAGATCTCTGAAAAAATATAATCAAATTATAATACGTTTTTGTTAATTATTTTCTAGTTCAATATCCCAATATAAGTAGTCACGCCATGATTGATGTAAAAAATTAGGTGGAAAACATCTCCCATTTCTCTTTAATAAACTTGTATTTGGAGATACAGGTTTCATGATAGGATACATATTAATCTCACTCAGTCTTTTACTACCTTTTTTAAAGTTACATGGGCCACAAGCTGTGACTACATTGCTCCAATTAGTTTTTCCACCAAAGGTTCTAGGAATAACATGATCAAATGTTAATTCGTTAGTTTCTTTTGTTAACCCACAGTATTGACATGAAAACTTATCTCTTAAAAAAACGTTAAACCTAGAAAAAACAGGACTTTTTTGAGTTTTAACATATTTTTTCAAAGAGATAACACTTGGTATTTTCATAGAAAATCCAGGTGACCTAACTATCTCTTCATATTCAGAAACTATATTAACTCTCTCAAGAAATACTGCTTTAATAGTATCTTGCCAAGACCACAATGAAAGTGGGAAGTAACTTAAAGGTTGATAGTCAGCGTTCAAAACCAATGTTGGAGAAAAAGAACAAAATGACATAACAGTTCCTAGAAAAATTAAATTAATTAATTAAATTATATAATATATGTTAACCATATTCACTTTTTATGAAATCAAAATATATATTAGAAACTAATTAATTAATTTTTTTAAAAGTTCCATTCCAGCACTAATTCCTTCTGGATCAATACCATGCCCAAGATTTGGTCTTGATAAAGTTTTAACGTCAAAACCGACTTGATTTAATAGATTTTTAGAATTCACTAACGACTCAAACGGAACAACTTCATCTTGCTCTCCATGAACCAATAATACAGGCGTACCAGCAAAAACATGCTTACCTTTTATAATTTGATTATTAGCGGCCTCTATATTTTCTATTCTTAAGGCCCCAGAGAAACCTATAATTGCCCCAAACTGATACTTATTAATCAGTAAACATTGCATACTCATCATTGCACCTTGCGAAAACCCAATTAATATTACTTCTTTAAAAGATAAACCAAGGTTTTGAACTTCTGCTTCTATCAAATCAAGCAAACTTTCTGAAGCTTTAATTGCACCTGTAGGAATTTGATCTATAGGAAACCATTCTCTACCTGACGGAGACATTGCGCATGGATTAGGAGCATCTGGTGAAATAAAGCTCGCATTTGGCATTGCCATTGCAAAAGGATTAGCTAAATCAATTAAATCTTTGCCATCAGCGCCATAACCATGAAGAAAAACTACTAAATTGCTTGATTTACCTCCTGCAGCTGGAGGACGTCTATAAATATTATTTTCTATATTTGTCAAAAAAAGCTCCTATCAACTCATATTTATAAAAAATCACTTTACATAACTAAAAGAAATAATTCTTACTTAAAGTTAGAAATAATATAACATACAAATATAATTGGTTAAATAGTATCAAATTTTATGTAATTATTTGGGGAAATAGGTGCAATGGAAATTAAAAACAAATTAATCGACCCCTTTGGAAGAGATATAAACTATTTAAGAGTATCAGTTACTGACAGATGCGACTTTAGATGTACATACTGTATGGCTGAAGACATGAAGTTTTTACCTAAAAAAGACGTTTTAAGCCTTGAAGAAATTGAAGAGATTTGTAAAGCGTTTATGAGATTAGGAACACGTAAAATCCGATTGACTGGAGGGGAACCTCTGGTCAGAAAAGGGATAATGCAAGTTATTAACAATTTAGGTAATGAAGTCGGTAAAGGTTTAGATGAATTAACCATTACGACAAATGGAAGCCAACTTGAAACAAAGGCTGAAGAATTATTTAATGCTGGAATAAGAAGAATTAATGTTTCTTTAGATCATTTAGATCCTATCAAATTTAAAGAGATAACTAGATGGGGAGACCTTGAAAAAGTTAAAGTAGGGTTAAAAAAAGCCCGTGAAGTAGGTTTAAAGATAAAAATTAATACTGTTGCAATTAGTGAATTCAATCAAAACCATTTAGCTGATATTTTAAGATGGTGTGGTGATGAAAACTTTGATATGACTGTAATTGAAGTTATGCCAATGGGTGATATTGGAGCTGATAAAAGATACGGACAATATCTCCCCTTATCTCAAGTAAGGTCCGAATTAGAAAAGCAGTTTACGTTAACGGATCTTCCTGAGAGAACTAGTGGCCCTGCTCGATACGTATC
>CAZWGZ010000007.1:0-1578 GCA_964633395.1 uncultured Rhodobacterales bacterium | reverse complement strand
ACAGGTGGTTAAAAATATCAGCCTAATTTAAATTCTTTGGGCTTTATTAGCATTATACTTAAAAATAGGATAATGATTGGAATAATTGCATAAACCAGCAAAGTTTCCCAACCCATATTATTATGAAGTATCCCTGCCAAATAAGATCCTAATGCAACAAACACAAAAATTATAAAGTCTGTAACGCCTTGAACTTTTGCTCTTTCTTCAGGTAAGGCAGATTTAGCAATTATATCGCTTCCTCCAACATAAAGAAAATTCCAACCCAAACCACACAAAAATAAAGCTACCCAAAAATGTTGAACAGACTGACCAAGAAGACCAAAGAAGATTGAAAAAGAATAAAGTAAAACTCCAATTAACATGACTTTGCGACTGCCAAAAAATGAAATTATTGAACCTGTGAAAAATGAAGGAGCAAACATTGCAATTATGTGCCATTGAATTACCGTAGCACTGGCGCTATTTCCTAATTTACATATATTTACAATTTGTAAAGGTGTAGCTGTCATAATAAAACTCATTAGTGAGTAACCAACAGCAGCTGCCAAAATTGCAACTACTAGTGTTTTTTGCATTAAAATAGTCATAAGAGGTCTAAGAATCGCTGTTGATTTTTTAGGTTTTTCAATCTTTACAAAAATGAGAACTATAATATTAAAAATCTGAATTAAAGCTGCAAAAAGATAGGTTCCTAAATAAATATATTGTGGGAAAATATCGAAAGAATACCTTGAGACTTCAGGTCCAAGTATAGCGGCAACTAATCCACCTGCTAACACTAGAGATATAGCTTTACTTTTTAATTTATCTGATGCGTTATCTGCTGCTGCATAACGATAAAATTGTTGGTTAGCTTGAGAAAAACCTAAAAAAACTGACCCTAAAATAAATAAATAGAAACTTTTATTAAATATAGAAAACGCTATAATTAAACATCCCAAAAAAGCTGACAAAGCGCCCAACAAAAACATTGGTCTTCTACCTATTTTTCCCATCAATAGTGAAACAGGTATAAGTGATATTGCTATTGTTAAGAATTGAAGGGATAATGGAATAGTTGCGTAAGCAGGATCTGAGGCAAGAAGAGCTCCAACTAATCCAGTATTTATCATATTAATACTAGTTGATGTTATCGATAAGCCTTGTGCAATCGAAAGGATCAGAATATTTCGTTTCTGTAATTCCATCTAATTATTGTCTTTATTTAAAGATAATATTAACTTCATTGTAAAAAACCTTTTAAAAATTAATGAAGGAGATGAAATTGAAAGTGTATTCTGGCCCCGGTTTAAGAAACCTTATTACAGATATACCCGGAGTTCAAGTAGGGTATGCTCAAGATAACAAGATTGGAACAGGAGTAACTGTTATTATTGGAGAGCAACCATTTTCAGCAGCCGTTGATGTTAGAGGTGGAGGCCCAGGAACTAGAGAGACAGATATGCTAAGCTTAGAAAACTCAGTGGGTCGTGCAGACGCAATTGTTCTTTCTGGAGGCTCTGCTTTTGGACTTGATGCTAGCGCAGAGATACAAGACTTACTTAGACAAGATGGAAAAGGCTATAAATTAGGCAA
>CAZWGZ010000006.1:0-33463 GCA_964633395.1 uncultured Rhodobacterales bacterium | reverse complement strand
AATTATTTAAAACTTTTACTGACATTCCAGATCCAAATTTTCCAATATGATGAATAGTTTTTCCCAATATATTTAATATAGGAGAAATAGTTTCAAATTGATTTTTGGTAGATCCAACCATAAATGTTAATGATGCTTCTTTTGCTCTTATAGGCGCTCCAGACATAGGTGCTTCAATAACCTCAATGTTTTCAGGAGCCTTCTTTATAAAGTCGTTTAAAAAAGCTGGTGATAAAGTAGAGCAAATGATGAGTGTTTTAGAAGAATTCAAGTTAAAAAGTCCGTCAGTACCTTCACATAATTCTAGAGTTTGATTTATATCTCTAACAAGGCTAAAAATTACATCAGTATTTTCAAAAAAAACTCTTTTTGATGAAACAAAATTTTCTTTCAAACTTAAAAAATCTTCTTGAGGCCTCACATCATAACCTATAGCTTTAACTTTATTTTTTAAGAGAACTTCTAACATTGGTAAGCCCATAGTTCCACAACCAGCAATGCCAATGTTCATTTTTAATATGTTTTTCATTTTTAAACCTCAGTTAATAAATGTAGAGTTCTTGTTTTAAATTATTTTTTTAAATATATTAAACATAGTTTTTTTTAAATGGATTATAAAATGAATCACGAAAATGTAAATATAGATGAACTAAAAACATGGATAGGTAATAGTGAAGTTGTAATTGATGAGGTTTCACAAAGTCTTGAGAAAAGATTTAGAGCTACTTTAGACTTAGAGCCAGGAGAGCCTATAAAAGGTGACAGAGCTTCTTCTGGTATTCATTGGGCATTAGCTCCTGCTGTTGTCAGATCTTCATTGCTTGGAAAAGATTCACATCCAAAAAAAGGAGGCTTCTTGCCTCCTGTTCCTTTACCTCGAAGAATGTGGGCAGGATGTCAAACTGAGTTTTTATCTCCATTATGTGTTGGTGACATAGTAACAAAAAAGTCCACTGTTTTTGATATAAATTTAAAAAAAGGACAATCAGGTTTGTTATGTTTTGTTAAGGCCAAATATGAGTTTTTTGTCAATGATCAATTAATGATTAGTGAATTTCATGACATAGTTTATAGAGGCTTAGTAACGAAACAAAATTTACAAGTCTCTAAAATTGAATTGCCAAAACTTAAATATGATTATGAAGAAAATATTTTCACACATCCTACAATGTTATTTAGATATTCGGCAATAACCTTTAATGGTCATAGAATACATTATGATTATCCTTATTCAATAAATGAAGAAGGTTATGATGATTTAGTATTTCATGGTCCCTTGCAAGCAACTTTACTTTTAAGGGCAGCTGAAAAATTTAAGAAAATTAGAGTTAAAAAATTTATTCATAAAGGAATTGCTCCAGTTTATGCTAATGAAAACTTATTTATTAGTATTGAAAGCAAAACAAACCAGAATGTTAAATGTTTTACTAGCACTTTAAATGCAGGGCTAACAATGAAAGCAGAAGCTTTTTTTTAAAATATTAATAATTATTTAAATTCTTTTCTGATTGTTGCTCCATTTTCATCAATTTTTGGGATTGATCCAGCTTGTGGAAGTTTACCATCATGCTGTGCACCAGAAGCCAATACTTGTATTATACCATTTGATGTTTCTACATCCATATATAAATTTTGTGGATGATTTGATAATTGTTCCATATCAGAAATCCTTCCGTATGCTATACCGCCAAGGTTACATTTTTCTATAATTTGTTCTCTTGTAAATCTAATAAAACAATTTTTTATATGATTTTCCAAATCAACTCTATTAATGACTCTTTTATTGTTATCGTTAAACTTAACATCAATTTTTAATTCAGGTATTTCTAGAACAATATCACATAAATTATACCATTCTCTTTCATTTTGAATACCAATTAAAACTTCTTTACCATCTTTACACATAAAAGATGCATAAGGTGCAATCGTCGGATGTCTAATTCCGCATCTTTCTGGTATCTTATTTCCATATTTATACTGAAGGAAAGGAACATTCATCCAATCAGCAAGTGCAGAGTATAATGAAACTGATATATGTCTTCCCTTACCAGTCTTTATTCTCCCTATAATAGCTAATTGAACCGCTTGTAAAGCGGTCATTCCTGCTGATATATCACATACTGAGACACCAACCCTAGCTCTGCCACTTTCGCTTTTAAAAGGCTGTACTCCAGTTAGGTCAGTTAATCCAGCTTCAGCCTGAATCAACATATCATAAGCTTTTTGTTTCATATATGGACCAGTTTCACCAAACCCACTTATTGTACAAGTAATTAAAGATGGATATTTTTGTCTTAAGTCTGTTAAATTTAACCCAAGTCTATCAAAAGCTCCAGGTGCTAAATTTTGAATTAATATATCAGCTTTTTTAATTATGTTTTTTAAAACATTAAGATCCTTTTTAGATTTTAAATCTAGAGCAATAGATTCCTTTCCCCTATTAAGCCAAACAAAGTAAGCGCTATCTCCTTTCACTAAGTTATCATAATTTCTAGCAAAGTCTCCCTCAGGTCGTTCTACTTTTATAACTCTTGCACCCGCATCAGCTAATCGACTTGATAAATATGGAGCTGCGACGGCTTGTTCAATTGAAACAACTAAAAATCCTTCTAGGTCTTTTGGTGCAAAATTACTCATGATTTATTCCTTAAAATTATTCTTTATAAAATATCAATTTTAAAATATAAAATAAATTATTTTTTATATTTAATAATAACTTTTATTTTAAATTAAGATATTATCTATTTTAATTATTGCCGAAGGAGAGTAAATGTCTGATTACGATTATGATCTTATAGTTATTGGAGCTGGATCAGGTGGAACAAGAACAGCTCGCATTTCAGCCTCCTATGGAGCAAAAACTCTAGTTGTAGAGGGTGATAGAGCTGGAGGGACATGTGTATTAAGAGGATGTGTTCCTAAAAAGTTATTAGTTTATGCGTCACAATTCTCTGAACAAGTCTCTGATGCTGAAGGGTTTTGTTGGCACGTTGATGGATTTCAAAGTAATTGGAGCAAACTTATAAAGAAAAAAAATAAAGAATTAGATAGGCTACATGAAATTTATGTAAATTTAATTAAAAATTCTGGATGTGATTTGGTTTCTGGATGGGGAAAAATTGTAGGCCCAAACCTAGTTTCAATAAATAAAGAAAATAATGAAATCATTAGTTTTTCTGCAAAAAAAATAATGATAGCTGTAGGAGGTGAAGCTTCTTTCCCTGAATTTGAAGGGAACCAATTTATGATTAATTCAGACAAAGCTTTAGATTTAGATCAATTGCCAAAATCAATAGCTGTATATGGTTCTGGATATATAGCTGTAGAGTTTGCTGGTATATTTAATGGCTTTGGAGTTGATACTCATTTAATTTTTCGTGCTGACAAGGTTTTAAGAGGTTTTGATAATGATATTAGAGATCAATTAATGTCATCTATGAAACAAAAAGGTATAAATATACATAATGAAGTTACAATTTCTAAAATTGATAAAAGTAATGATAATTATGATATAATCCTTTCTGATGGAAATTTATTAAATGTAGATTTAGTTATGGGAGCCACAGGTCGTAATCCAAAAGTTTCTGGCCTCGGTTTAAAAGAAATAGCTTTAAATCTTGGTTCAAGAGGAGAAGTTTTAGTTAATAATTATGCTCAAACAAATATTAATTCAATATATGCTATAGGTGATGTAACTGATAAAGTTACATTAACTCCTGTCGCTATTAATGAAGGACACGCTTTTGCTGATAGAGAATTCGGTAATAAAGAAAGATTTATTTCATATGATAATATTCCTAGTGCTGTTTTCAGTCAACCTTCAATAGCTGTAGTAGGTTTTTCACAAGAGGAAGCTATTAAAAAAGGCTATAAAGTTACTGAATTTAAAAGTGGGTTTAGAGCTTTAAAAAATACAGTTTCTGGGAATCCAGAAAGAACCTTAATGAAACTTATAGTTGATGATAATTCTCAAAAAGTTATAGGGGCTCATATGATAGGACCTGACTCTGCTGAAATTATTCAAGGAATTGCTATTGCCATAAAAGCTGGAGCTCTTAAATCAGATTTCGATAGCACAATTGGTATTCATCCCTCTGCAGCTGAAGAATTTGTAACTATGAGGCCTTAATGTCAAAATATTAAGACAATATTTGTAGATTCAATCATTTTCTGCTATTTGAGAATATTGTAATGAAAAAAATGTATTATATTAATGAATATTTTAATTATTAAGAAGGTATTGTAATGGTTGATTGGTCAGTTAATTCATGGAGAAGTTTTCCTATAAAGCAGGTTCCTGAATATAATGATAAGCATAAGGTTGTTCAAGTTGAGAATGAACTTTCTTTACGTCCTCCATTAGTATTTGCAGAGGAAGCAAGACGCCTTAGAAAAAGAATGGCAGATGTTGCTGAAGGAAAAGCTTTCTTGTTACAAGGTGGGGATTGCGCTGAGTCATTTGCGGAACATAATGCAAATAATATAAGAGATAGCTTCAGAGTTTTATTGCAAATGGCTGTAGTTCTTACTTTTGGATCTGCTTTACCTGTTGTTAAAATTGGAAGGCTAGCTGGTCAATATTCAAAGCCAAGATCTTCACCTTTTGAAACAATTAATGATATAGAACTTCCAAGTTATAGAGGTGATATGGTTAATGATATGGAGTTTAATAAGGAAGCAAGAGAGCCTGATCCAGATAGGCTGATAAAAGTGTATGATAAATCAGCGTCTACTCTTAATTTATTAAGAGCTTTTGCAAGTGGAGGCATGGCAGATTTAACTAAATTGCATGAATGGAACTTAGAGTTTGTAAGAGGCACGAAAGAAGCTGAAAAATATGAAACCCTTGCGGCTAAAATAACTTCTTCATTAGAGTTTATGACTGCATGTGGGATGACACCTGAGAACACTCCTCAGCTTAGGGAAACAGAATTTTACACTTCCCATGAAAGTTTGCTTCTTAATTATGAACAAGCGCTTACCAGAAAAGATACAATAACTGAAGAAAAAGGTTGGTTTGCTACTTCAGCTCATATGTTATGGATAGGTGATAGAACAAGAAGTATAGACGAAGCTCACATAGAATATATGAGAGGAATAGCCAATCCAATAGGTCTTAAATGCGGACCTTCAACAGATCCTGATGATTTACTTAGATTAATTGAAAAATTAAACCCTTTAAATCAAGCTGGAAGATTGACATTAATTGCAAGAATGGGTGCTAATGATGTAAATCATAAGCTTAAACCATTAGTCTCAGCTGTTAAAAAATCAGGTCTGGTAGTTGGATGGTGTTGTGACCCTATGCATGGCAACACTGTTAAAGCATCTAGCGGTTTTAAAACAAGAAAAATGGACGATATAATGACTGAAGTCAGAGGTTTTTTTGATGTTCATGGTGAAATGAATACTGTTCCTGGAGGAGTCCATTTTGAAATGACTGGTCAAAACGTTACTGAATGTGTGGGTGGTGTCTACGCTGTCAGCGAGACTAATTTAGGAGATAGGTATCATACTCATTGTGACCCAAGGTTAAATGCCACACAATCTTTAGAGTTAGCTTTTTTAGTAGCTGACTTACTTTCTAAAACTCGAAGTGATAGAAAAAAATGATATTAGCTGTCTCTTAAACAAGGTTTAAATTTTGTCTCAATCTAAAAATAAATCAAATATTGAAGTTTTAAAAAAAGATAATTGGCCAACTGATTTAAGACCAAACCCAGATCAATTGGCATCAGTGACTGATACTTATTTTTTAAGAACCCGTGATATTGTTTCTTCCTTTGGAGATACTGAAGTTACATACGCTATTTTTATGAGGCGACCAGTAATTTCTGCCCTAAATCCAGCTATGGATTGGCTAAAAGCTATAGTTAAAGATAGAAATGGTAATGTGAATATTAAACGATGCTTTAAAGAAGGTGAAGATGTCGGAGCTGGAGAGCCAATGGTGTATATTTCAGGTTCAATGTTAGTGTTGGTTGACCTTGAAACTGCATTGTTACAAAAAATTGGAGCGACTTGTGTAGCTGCTTATAATGCAAAATCAATGGTTGAAAGTTTAACAAAGACTTCGTTTTTAGCTATGGATGCAAGGCATTGTGCAGGAACAGATATGGCAGATCTTATGGCTTACGGAGCTTTTGTTGGTTCTCAAAGAGTAAAGTCTGAACAAGACGCCATTGGTTTTATAGGTTGTGCTACAGATAGAACTGCCCATCTTTTTGAAAATACTAGTGGCTTAGGTACTATGCCTCATGCATTGGTCGGTTATGCGGGATCAACCTTAAAAGCAGCTAAAATGTTTCATTCCACTTGGCCAGACCAACCATTAACCGTTTTAATAGATTATTTTGGCAAAGAAATTACTGATGGCTTAATGGTATGTAGAGCCTTCAAAGATAAAGCAGATGAGGGAGCCTTATCCCTTAGGTTAGATACTCACGGTGGAAGGTATATAGAAGGACTAGATGTAGCTGGTTCTTATGCCGTATTAGAAAGAAATGCCCCTGAAGCCATTAGAGGTTATAGAAATGAACAAGAACGTAGGTATTTAATAGGGACAGGTGTCTCAGCTGCCGCAGTTTGGCACTTGAGAGAAATGCTTGATAATGCAGGCTTTAATAATGTTAAAATTGTAGGATCTAGTGGTTTTGGTCCTGAAAAGTGTAAAGTGTTCTCCTTAGCTAATGTTCCAGTAAATGTTATTGGCACGGGATCATATTTGCCAAACAGATGGTCAGAAACTTATGCTACTGCAGATATCATATCTTATGGTGGAAAGTCTCAGGTCAAGCTCGGACGTGAGTTTTTACTAAAAAGTTAAAATAATAATTATAGGTTAAACCATTAAATGAAAAATACACTTAAAATAACTCTTGCTCAATTAAATCCAGTTGTTGGAGATGTAATAGGTAATGTTAATAAGTTAATAAAAATAAGAAGTAATATTAGTGAAGACATCGATATAATTGTTGTACCTGAATTGTATTTAACTGGATATCCAATTGATGATTTAGTTCTAAGAAATGATTTTTTAGAATTAGTAGAAAATCAAATAAATGAGTTAGCAAAATTAACTAACGATAATAAGGCTGCTATTATATTGGGCGCTCCCCGCAAAGAAAAAGCTAGCATTAGAAACTCTGTTTTTGTTTTAGATAAAGGTAAAATAGTAACTTTTAGAGATAAATATAATTTACCTAATTCTGGTGTTTTTGATGAACAAAGGATTTTTTCACCTGGAGCTTTATCTGGCCCAGTTAACATTCGGGGTGTTTTAATTGGACTCCCAATTTGTGAAGATATTTGGAGTGAAACTGTTGTTGAATGTCTATGTGAGACTGGAGCGGAGATTATTTTATCAATTAATGCATCGCCATATTCAATCAAAAAAAGTGATCAACGAATGTCTGTAGCTGTTTCAAGAGTTATAGAATCTAAATTGCCTTTGATTTATTTAAACCGAGTAGGTGGCCAAGATGAACTGGTGTTTGATGGATCCTCCTTTTGCTTGAGTCATGAAGGAAATTTGACTTCTCAATTGAATGACTTTGAAGAACAAACTTCAGAAATTGTACTGGAGAAAATTGGAAACAATTGGATTTGTAAGGGAAAAATTAATACAGTTTCAAATAAATTAGAAGGTTTATATAAAGCTTTAGTTATGAGTGTTAGGGATTATGTCAGAAATAATGGTTTTCCCGGAGTTATTTTAGGAATGTCAGGAGGAATAGATTCTGCATTAGTTGCTGCAATTGCAACAGATGCACTCGGGCCTGATTCAGTAAAAGCTGTAATGATGCCAAGTCCTTTTACCAGTAATGAAAGTCTAGAAGATGCAGAGTTAGCTTCATCAAAGCTTGGAATTGAATACTCTTATTTAGATATTAAAGATGGTATGGAAGTTATTGATAATATTCTTAATAATTTTAAAGGTCCATATATTGAGCCAGGGATTACTGAAGAAAATATTCAATCAAGACTGAGGGGATTAGTTTTGATGGCCATATCAAATAAATATGGACCAATGGTTTTAGCAACAGGTAATAAATCTGAATACGCTGTTGGTTATGCTACTCTTTATGGAGATATGTGTGGGGGGTTTGCCGTAATTAAAGATGTCTGGAAAACTCAAGTTTTTGAATTATGTCATTGGAGAAATTTGAATAAAACTGATGGTTTTCTTGGCCCTAATGGTATAGCTATTCCCGAGCGAGTAATTACTAAGCCTCCTAGTGCCGAATTAAGAGAAGATCAAAAAGATACAGATAGTTTGCCTGAATACGATATACTTGACGCTATTTTAAAAAAATTAGTAGAAGAGAATTTTTCTTTAGATCAGATAGTCAAAGAAGGGTTTGAAATTAATGATGTTAAAAGAATTTCCATGCTTTTATCTAGATCAGAATACAAACGATTTCAATCTGCTCCAGGTCCAAAAATTACTGAAAAAGCATTTGGAAGAGATAGAAGATATCCATTAACAAGCGGTTATAGGAATTGGAATTAACTAAATTCAATTTCAGTAAAACTTTACATTACTTCATCTAATGTTTAATTAAAATTGAATGTTTTCAAGATTAGGAATTAATTATGGTTAAAGTTCGTTTTGCGCCAAGTCCTACTGGATTTTTGCACATAGGTAATTTTAGAACTGCTTTAGTAAACTTTTTATTTGCTCGAAAAGAAAATGGGCATTTTATGTTAAGAATAGATGACACTGATCATGAAAGGTCTTCACTTGAATTTGAAAAAGCTATAATTGAAGATTTAAGTTGGATGAATTTTAAATGGGATAGTTTAGAAAAACAATCAACCAGACTTAAGCGTTACGATAAAGCTCTGGAAACTTTACTTGATAAAAAGCGAGCATATGCTTGTTATGAAACAGCAGAAGAATTGTCACTTAAGCGTAAAGCTCAATTGTCGTCAGGTAAACCACCTGTTTATGATAGATCT
The DNA here is from genome assembly GCA_964633395.1 of uncultured Rhodobacterales bacterium. Taxonomy (GTDB): domain Bacteria; phylum Pseudomonadota; class Alphaproteobacteria; order Puniceispirillales; family Marisalimonadaceae; genus CAJJBL01. The sequence goes on along the minus strand of CAZWGZ010000006.1, from coordinate 24,502 downwards.
TCACTAAAACTTTCAGATTCAGATGTGGCAGATTTAAAATCAAAAGGAAAAAAACCTCATTATAGATTTTTATTAGACCACTCAGAAGTAACATGGAACGATTTAATTAAAGGTGGAAGCAAGTATCATATGTCAAGTTTGTCTGACCCAGTGATCTTGAGAGAAGATGGAAGAGTGATTTATACTCTTGCTTCAGTAGTTGATGATATTGACTTTGACATAACTCATATTTTGAGGGGAGAAGATCATATGACAAACTCTGCTGCTCAAATACAATTATTTGAAGCCTTAGGATCGGCAGCTCCTAACCTAGGTCATTTGTCTTTATTAACTGATATCTCTGGAGCGGGTTTGTCTAAACGATTAGGTAGTTTATCACTAAAAGATTTAAGGAATGAAGGCATTCATCCTATGGCTATTTCTTCTTTATTATCAAAAGTCGGAACATCTGATCCAGTAGAAATAAAAAAAGAAATTAAAACAATAATCCTTGATTTTGATATAAATAAATTTGGAAAATCTAAATCTAAATTTGATAAAAATGAATTATCAATATTAAACTCTAAAATATATCAATTGATAGATTTTGAAGAAATAAATGAAGATTTAAATAAAATGAATATATCTATTACAAAAGAATTTTGGAATTTAATAAGAGGTAATATTGCTCTTCTAAAAAATGTAAAAGATTGGTGGGATATCTGTTTTGGCACAATTCATTCAATTATAGAAAATCAAGATTTTTTAGACACAGCTCTAGAAGTTCTTCCTATAGATCAATTCAATGAGAAGACATGGTCAACATGGACGAAAAAGTTATCACAAGTCACTGGCAAAAAAGGGAAAGAACTTTATATGCCATTAAGATTATGTTTAACAGGACAAAATAAAGGTCCGGAAATGGCAGATTTAATTTTAATGATGGGAAGAGACAAAGTTATTAAAAGACTTAGTAATCAAGTTTAAAAAAGAAAAGTTATTATGAATGATTTGAAACTATATAATACATTAGAACGAAAATTATCGAATTTTAATCCTATCGATCCAAAAAATATAAAAATCTATGCATGTGGACCAACTGTTTATGATTTTATTCATATCGGTAATGCAAGACCATTAGTAATATTTGATGTTTTAGTAAGAGTACTTAGAAATTTATATCCAAAAGTTACTTACGTAAGGAATATTACAGATGTAGATGATAAGATAAATCAGCGAGCAAAAGAAAAAAAAATATCTATATCTGAATTAACAAATCTAACTATTAAAAATTTTCATGATGACTGCTTATCTCTAGGTAATTTAATCCCTGAATACGAACCAAAAGCAACTGACCATATAAATGAAATGATAGAAATGATAGAAAAGCTTATATACAAAGGCTTTGCATATGTTTCTTCAAATAACGTTCTTTTCTCTATAGAAAAATATAATAAATATGGAGAGTTATCAGGAAGGTCATTAGATGACATGATTTCAGGCTCACGAGTAAATATTGCAGAGTACAAAAAAAATCCAGGTGATTTTATATTGTGGAAGCCTTCATCAGATGATCTTCCAGGTTGGGATAGTCCCTGGGGTAGAGGTCGACCAGGATGGCATATTGAATGTTCTGCTATGAGCAAGAAATATTTAGGAGATCATTTTGATATTCATGCCGGTGGTTCTGATCTTATTTTCCCTCATCATGAAAATGAAATAGCACAATCTTGTTGTGCAAATAATTCAAATTTAATGGCAAATTATTGGCTACATAATGGATATGTGACATCCAATGGAGAGAAAATGTCAAAGTCACTTGGTAATTTTACCACAATTAATAATTTATTGTTAAATTCTGATGGTGAATCAATAAGATATTCTCTTTTGCAAGCTCATTATAGAGCTCCATTAAGTTTTGGAAACAGAACTGTAAATGAAGCTAATAAATCATTGTCTCGCCTTTACAGAGCTGTTGATGGTTTTGATGTTGATGGTGAATCTGATAAAGAAATATTAAAAAACTTAAGTGATGATCTAAGCACACCTAAGGCTCTAGCAAGAGCTCATTTTTTAGCAGACCAAGCGAACAAAGGAAGTAAAGAATGTGCTCAAAAACTAAAAAATTCTAGTTTAATACTGGGAATACTATCAAACTCTTCAGAAAATTGGTTTAAATATGGTAATAGCAATTTAATTAACAAAAATGTTTCTAGTATTAATGATGAAGAAATTAATAAATTAATTTTAGAACGTAAAATTGCTAAAGAAAATAAAGACTTTATAAAAGCAGATCAAATTAGAGATGTACTATTAAAATCAAATATTATTTTGGAAGACAAACTAGGCATGACTAACTGGAGAAAAAGTTAATTTAAATATGAATTTTATATGATAAAACTTAATCCATATATAATCCTATCTAAACCACAATTAGGGGAAAACATAGGTTCTACAGCAAGAGCCATGAAGAATTTTGGTATTAATAGATTAAGATTGATTGAACCAAGAGATGGATGGCCTAATACTTCTTCTTATGCCATTTCTGCTGGAGCAGACGATATCTTAGATAATTTAGAATGTTTTAGTTCATTAGATAAAGCATCTCATGACATATCTTTATTAATAGCTACAACCGCAAGAAAACGAGTGATTGGTACAAAAGCTTTGAATATTTTTGAAGCTGTATCAAAATCTTATCAGCACGCTATAAATGGTGGAAAAGTTGGTTTTTTATTTGGCCCTGAACAATCAGGATTATCAAATGATGACGTTGTTCAAGCTGATTGCACTATTTCTATACCTCTTAATAAAGATTTTTCTTCATTAAATCTATCTCAAGCTGTTCTATTAATATGTTGGGAATGGAACAAATTAAAAATATCTGATCAGGGTATTAATGAAAATCAAGTTTTAGTTAATAAAAAACTAAAAAAAAGTACTGAATTATCAAATGTTGGAGATAGAGAATATTTTTTTAAACAATTAGATCAAATGTTAACGAATTCAGGCTTTTTTTATTCTCCAGAAATGGCCCCTGTTGTAAAGCGTAACATTAGAAGTTTATTTAATCGTGCTTCTTTAACTCATCAAGATTTAAGAACACTTCATGGTATTATTAGATCATTATCAGGAAGTGGAAATCGTACTTGACTTTTTGCTATTAAGTAGTATTTTTCAGTTCTATTTCCGATAATGTGGATAACAACATGGTGTTGATTATCCCGAGATTATTTTAATTTCTGGTTGGAAGCGCAATTACTATTTTTCTTAAAGTAGTATTATAAAGGGGTGTTTAAATGCCTAAGTCAGATCACAAAAGAACCAGTTCCAAACATAAAATAGATAGAAGATTAGGTGTAAACCTTTGGGGTAGACCTAAGTCACCGTTGAATGATAGAGAGTATGCTCCTGGTCAACATGGACAAAGAAGAAAAAAACCAACTGATTATGGTATTCAGCTTATGGCTAAACAAAAATTAAAAGGTTATTACGGTAATATTGGTGAAAAACAATTTAAAAAATATTATACTGAAGCTGTACGAAAAAAAGGTGACACAGGTGCAAATTTAATTGGAATTTTAGAATGTAGATTAGATGCTGTTCTATATAGAATGAAATTAGCTCCAACAGTTTTTTCATGTCGTCAATTGATTAATCACTGTCATGTTTTAGTAAATGGGATTAGATGTAACATTCCATCTAGAATGGTAAATGTAGGAGATACAGTTTCTTTAAAAGAAAAAGCAAAAGGTATTCCAGCTGTAATAGAAGCTACTACTTTACCTGAAAGAGATGTTCCTGATTATGTTGAAGTTGATCACACAAAATTTTCTGGTTCTTTAATTAGGATACCAATGCCTGACGAAGTGCCATATCCTGTTCAGATGGAAACCAACTTAGTTATCGAATTTTATTCTCGTTAGACTGTAACTGGTTTATTGAATTTAAAGCGCTACATATAATATGTAGCGCTTTTTTATTCAAAAAAATTATACTTTTATACCAGCCTCATTAAAATAATTTGTTAATTCACCATTTTCATGCATTTCACGAATGATGTCACAGCCACCAACAAATTCATTTTTTACATATAACTGTGGTATTGTTGGCCAATCGGAATAAGTTTTTATACCTTCTCTAATTTCAGCGTCTTCTAGGACATTTACACTATTAAACTTAACTCCCATATGACTCAATACTCCAACAACTGCTGCAGAAAACCCACATTGAGGCATAACCGGTGTGCCCTTCATAAACAATAAAACTTCATTATCTTTGATAATATTTTGAATTTTTTCTTTTGTGTTATCTTCCATAGTATTTTTCCTCTATTCTTTTGGAGCGGAAGTATTTAAAGCAAGCGCATGCAACTCTTTACCTACTCTTCCACCCATAGCATTGTATATCATTTGATGTTGCTGCACACGTGATTTACCTCTAAATTCTTCAGCTATTATTTGAGCTGCATAATGATCTCCATCACCTCTCAAATCTTCTATAGTGACTTTTGCATTTGGAAATGTCTGTAAAATAAGTTCTTCAATTTCAGTTGCTTTCATTGCCATTTTGTTCACCTATCTTTATTCTTTATAGCCCATTAGCGAAGGCAGAGTAGTTTCATTGACTTTTTTGATATCATTTATTGATATGGTAGTCATATTATTTAAATTCAAGTTACCACTATTATTAGTTTTACCAAGAATAAAGCAATCCACTGAATTTTCCATTACTATTGATAAAACCTTTTTAGGTTCTTTGGTAGCGACAATAACTCTAGCCTGGTTTTCTCCAAAACACCATCCATGTAGCTTATTAGTAATAGCCCCTTCTTCAGTTAGAGTTTTTGGCAAACTTATATCTATTCCTAATGAATTAAAAAATAACATATCACAAATAGCTGGCAGTAAGCCTCCATCTGAAATATCATGAGCAGAAGTAATTAAATTAAAGTTTGTTAATGTTAGCAATAAATCTATTATTTTTTTTTCATTTTTTAAATCTATTGGTGGAGGAGCTCCATTAAAATCTCCACATATAATCTCCTGATAAACACTACAACCTAGCCATCCATCATCTACATTATGATCTTGTCCTAAAAGAATTAATGAATAACCATTTTTAGCATTTATTCCAATGGTATTTTCTATATTATCTATCATTCCTACCATTCCAATAACTGGTGTAGGTAAAATGCTAACACCATTAGTTTCATTATAAAGAGATACATTACCCGATACTATTGGTGTTTTCAAAAAAGATGCCGCTAAAGATATTCCCTTAATTGCACCAACAATTTGGCCCATAACATCTTTTTTTTCAGGATTACCAAAATTTAAATTATTAGTGATAGCCAATGGCTTTGAACCTGAAGATGCTATGTTTCTTGCTGCTTCACATACAGCTTGCATTCCGCCCATTATAGGATCAGCTTTAACATACCTTGGTGTACAATCAGTAGTCATTGAAATTCCTTTTCCCAATGAATCCTTAGTATCAGTCCCATGAACTCTAACTACAGCTGCATCGCTATTTCCATTACAAATTACTGTATCTGCCATTACTGAACTGTCATACTGTTCCCAAATCCATTTCTTACTTGCTATATTTGGTGTTTTAAACATTTTAAATAAAATATCATTTATTGTTTGATCTGTATTTATATCTTGTGAATCTATTATATTAAGATCTTTAACTATTTCATATGGTCGGTTATATTCTGGAGCATCCTCTACTAGAGGGGTTATAGGAATATCGCATGCCACATGCCCATTTTTTTTCAGTATAAGTCTTCCTGTATTGGTTACTTCACCTATATTAGCAAAATCCAAATCCCATTTTTTAAAGATTGACCTTGCTTGTTCCTCTGAACCAGGCTTTAAAATCATTAACATCCTCTCCTGGCTTTCAGATAGCATGATCTCATAGCTTGTCATTTCTATTTCTCTAATTGGAACTAGATCTAAATCTAAATGCATTCCTAAACCACCCTTTGAGGCCATTTCAACACTAGAACTTGTTAAACCCGCTGCTCCCATATCCTGAATAGATAAAACAGTATCAGTATTCATTAATTCTAAACACGCTTCTAAAAGCAATTTACCTGTAAATGGATCTCCAACTTGAACAGTTGGCCTTTTTTCTGAACTATCTTCTGTAAATTCGGCAGATGCCATTGTGGCCCCATGAATTCCATCTCTTCCAGTTTTTGCTCCGACATATATAACAGGGTTGCCTGCTCCAGTTGCTGCTGAATAAAATATTCTATCTTTTTTTGCCAACCCAACAGCCATTGCGTTCACTAATATATTGCCATCATAAGATTTATGAAAATTAGTTTCCCCACCAACTGTAGGAATTCCAATACAGTTTCCATATCCACCTATTCCTTTTATAACTCCAGACACAAGGTGTTTTGTTAAGGGATGATCAGGTGAACCAAATCGCAATGCATTTAAAAGTGCAATTGGTCTCGCGCCCATTGTAAATACATCTCTTAAAATTCCACCAACGCCTGTTGCAGAACCTTGGTAAGGTTCAATAAAAGAAGGATGATTATGAGACTCTATTTTAAAAACAGCAGCTAGATTATCACCAATATCTATAACACCTGCATTTTCACCAGGGCCTTGAATTACATGGCTTCCTTCTGTAGGCATTGTTTTAAGCCATTTTTTGGAACTTTTATAAGAGCAGTGCTCAGAAAACATTGCAGAAAATATTCCTAATTCAGTTTTGTTTGGAGTTTTATGAATTTTATTACAAATTAATTCAAATTCACTTTTAGTTAACCCCATTTCCATTGCTGATTTAAGGTCACTGATTTGTTGAACAAAATATTCATTTTTGTTGATTTTAAAAAGTTCTGAATTTATTTGCTTACTATGATTGATATCTTTTTTTTTCATTGCTAACCAACTAATTGTTCAATACTTGTTTTTAAAAACCTCAAGCCGTCTGTTCCACCGTGAAAGGTATTTATAACTCTTTCTGGATGAGGCATCATTCCTAAAACTCTTCCATTTGCTGAAAGAACACCCGCAATATTGTTAATAGATCCATTCGGATTGTAATTATTTTTTTCATTTTTACTTTCTTTATATTTAAAGGCTATTCTTCCTTCATTTTCTAATTCATGAATAATTGATTTTGAAGCAAAGAAATTACCTTCATTATGCGCAACTGGAATTTCTAAAAGTTCACCAGGTTTAAAACCCCAAGAGAAAGGACTTGGAATAGTATCTTGAACTTCTAAGGTTGTATCCTTACAAGTAAATAATAATTTTTTATTCTTAATTAATGAACCTGGCAGAAGTTTAGCTTCAACTAATATTTGGAAACCATTACATACTCCAAGTACTGCTCCTCCTCGGCTGATATGGTTTTTGATATTTTTAATTATAGGAGCTCTAGCAGCTAATGCTCCACATCTAAGGTAATCCCCAAAGCTAAATCCACCTGGAATAACTATTAAATCTAAATTAGGTATTTCCGTATCTTTATGCCATAATTTTATAGGACTTTTACCTGTAATTTGCTTCAATGCAATAATCATATCTCTATCACAATTTGAGCCTGGAAAAATAGTAACAGCTGTACGCATTTTTCTTAGTTATCCTCTAATATTTCAATTTCGTAATTTTCAATTACAGTATTAGCTAAGACTTTTTGACACATTTGATCAGCGGTTTGAATAGCGTCTGCTTTATCCAATTTATCAATATTTAATATTATTTGTTTTCCAATTCTAACATTTTGAAAATCATTAAAGCCAAGATTTGATAATGAGGTTTCAATTGCCTGACCTTCTGGGTCTAAGACACCATCTTTCAAAGATATATTTATTACTACTTTCATTTACTATCTCTCTTTATCTCACTATTTCTGTTTTAATACTTGAGTAACCTTTTTTTTCAGGCAGTATACCAAGTCTATTTGCTACTTCTTGGTAAGCTTCTTTTAAACCACCTAGATCTTGACGAAACAAATCCTTATCCATTTTATTATTTGTTTTTACATCCCATAGTCTACAGTTGTCTGGACTTATTTCATCTGCAAGTAATAATATTGAATTGCCATCATCAGAAAAATAACGTCCAAACTCAATTTTAAAGTCTACAAGTTTTAATCCAATACCCAAAAATAAGCCTCTTAAAAAATCATTGATTCTTAGACCATATTCATGCATTTCTTCTAATTCATCCCTTGTTGCCCACTCAAAATTAATTATATGATCTTCATTTATTAAAGGATCTCCTAATTCATCTTTTTTATAATAATGTTCAACTAGTGGTCTTAAAAACATTTGGCCTTCTTTTAATCCAAGTCTTTTAACAAGAGACCCTGCAGCAATATTTCTTACTACAAACTCCACAGGTATAATTTCAACTTTTCTTACAAGCTGTTCTCTCATATTAATTTTTTTAATATAGTGTGTTGGTATTCCTATTTCGTTTATTTTTTGCATCAAATAATCAGAAATAGCATTATTTAAAACACCTTTACCATTAATTACAGCGTGTTTTTCAGCATTATTTGCAGTAGCATCATCTTTAAAATATTGAATTATGGTATCTGGATCTGGTCCTTCGTATAATATCTTAGCTTTGCCTTCATATATTATTTTTTTATTAGCCATGAAATTACTCTTTCTCACTGTCAAATACACGCTCGTAAATTGTATTTATATGCATAAAGTGTTGATCTAAATTAAATAACTTATCTATTTCACTATCGTTAAGAAACTTTTTTATATTATCATCATTTTTAAGTAAAATTTTAAAAACATTTTTTCTTTTACTCTCATCAGTGTCCCATACTTTCATTGCATTAGTTTGAACCATTTCATATGCTTCTTCTCTGCTTGCTCCTTTTTGAGTTAAAGCAAGTAAAACTTGTTGGGAATGAACTAAACCTCCAAGTTTATTAAGGTTTGACAACATAACTTCTGGATATACCATCAAATTTTCAATAACAGAAGTTAATCTATTTAATGCAAAATCAAGAGTGATTGTTGCATCTGGAGCTATCATTCTTTCAACAGATGAATGAGATATGTCTCTTTCATGCCATAAAGTTACATTTTCTAAAGCTGGATTTACAGCTGATCTAACCATTCTTGCCAAACCAGTTAAATTTTCAGTTAAAACAGGATTTCTTTTATGAGGCATTGCACTAGATCCTTTTTGCCCTTCAGAAAAATACTCTTCTACTTCACGTACTTCAGTTCTTTGTAGATGTCTTATTTCTGTAGAAAGGCGTTCTACACTTGAAGCTATAACTCCAAGTATAGAAAAAAACATTGCGTGTCTGTCTCGTGGAATTATCTGAGTTGAAATTTCTTCTGGTTTGAGATTTAATTTTTTTGAAACATATTCTTCAACAAATGGATCAATATGAGCAAAAGTACCTATTGCTCCTGAAATAGCACAGGTACTTATTTCATTTTTTGCGTCAATTAATCTTTTTCTATTTCTTTTAAACTCAGCGAAATAACCTGCTAATTTTAGCCCAAAAGTAATAGGTTCTGCATGGATACCATGGGATCTTCCAATAGTAATTGTATCTTTATGTTCTTGAGCACGTTTTTTAAGCGCAATCATTAACTTCTCAATATCATTTAATAAAATATCCGAAGCTCTTTGTAACTGTACTGATAAAGTTGTGTCTAAAACATCTGAAGATGTCATGCCTTGATGAACAAACCTTGCGTCTTCACCTATGTATTCAGATAAATTTGTTAAAAATGCTATTACATCATGTTTGGTTGTTTTTTCTATTTCATCTATTTTTTTAATATCAAAATTACCTTTTTTCCAAATTGTTTCTGCAGATTTTTTTGGAATAACGCCTAATTCAGCCAAAGCATCACAAGCGTGAGCTTCAATTTCAAACCAAATTTTAAATTTTTCTTCTGGAGACCATATTTGCACCATTTCTTTTCTTGAGTATCTTTCAATCATGTTTCACCTTAATTTGAAATTATATAATAATTTTTTTGATATAATAAATATGTATGATTATAAATAAAATTATGTAATAAATATAAATAATATTTAACATTATATCTAATAAATTAATATGATCTTTTTTAAAAATATATGAGTTAATAATGTTTATAAGTTCAATTTTAAAAAATGCTGTTAGAATTTTAGCCACAAATCCTGAAATAAGAAAAAAAGCAGGAGAAGTAGCTTTTAAAGCGTATAAAGTAGCTAAGCCAGCAGTTAAAGATGTCACCAATTCTATTAAAAAATCAATAAAAAATAATTATAAAAAATAAATAATAATTTATATTACAAATATTTTGGCTGAGTAAAACCTTTGGGTGAGTTAGTAAATATTTCATACCCGTTAGATGTTACCCCAATACTATGCTCAAACTGAGCAGACAAACTTTTGTCCCGTGTTACAGCTGTCCAACCGTCAGACAATATTTTTACGTCATATTTACCCGAGTTTATCATTGGTTCAATTGTAAAAATCATACCTTCTTCTAAAATATCACCAGTATTTGGTTTTCCATAATGAAGGATTGTTGGAGCAGAATGAAATACTCTCCCTAATCCGTGACCTGTAAAATCTCTGACAACAGACAGGCCATTTTTTTCTGCATGAATTTGGATTGCATATCCTATATCTCCAACAGTACTTCCAGGCTTTACAGTTTCAATACCTAGCATTAAGCATTCGTATGTTATTTTAGTCAGAAACCTTGCTTTTTTAGAGGGTTCTCCAACAAAAAACATTCTACTTGTATCGCCATACCAACCATCAAGTATAACTGTTATATCAATATTTAAAATATCACCATCAGATAAAATTTTATTTCCAGGTATTCCATGGCAAACAACATGATTGACCGAAATGCATGTTGATTTTGGGAATCCTCTATAATTTAAAGGAGCTGGAATGGCATTATGTTTTAAAATGAATTTGTGACATAAATCATTTAATATTTCAGTAGTTACGCCAATTTTTACAAAACTTGTAATATAGTCTAAAACTTCTGCTGCAAGCCTTCCTGCATCGTGCATTTTTAAAAATGCATTTTTATTATGAATTTCTATTTGGTTAAACATTTAATTTTCTTATTTAAATTATTATCCAACTATATATATATATATAATTTATATGAACAATACTTATTTTTCAAGGAGTTTACTTTTATGGTTTCTACAGCAGGCATTATTATTATAGGGGATGAGATTTTATCAGGAAGAACAAAAGATACTAATATTAATTGGATAGCTAATGAATTAAATATTATTGGAATTAGATTAGTAGAGGCAAGAATAATTGCTGACGATATTGATACTATTGTAGAAACAATTAATTCATTCACAAAAAAGTTTTCTTATGTTTTTTCCTGTGGTGGTATAGGTCCTACTCATGATGACATAACAACCGAATCTGTAGCTAAAGCCTTTAATCAAAAATTAGAAAAAAATAATGAAGCTATGAGAAGATTAAAATTACATTACGAAGGTACAAATATAGATTTTAATGAAGCTCGACAAAAAATGGCCATTATACCTATAAACGCAACTTTAATTGACAACCCAGTTTCTGCAGCTCCAGGGTTTAAAGTTGAAAATTTATTTGTCTTTGCTGGTGTTCCAAAAATTATGCAAGGCATGTTTCATACTATTATTAATGAATTAACGGGTGGAAAGAAACTTTTTTCTAAAACTGTATCAAGTAATGTAGGAGAGGGGTTGATAGCCAAAGATTTAGAAAGAATTGAAAATATTTTTTCAGAGATTAAAATTGGTTCTTATCCATATTTTAAACCAGGAAGTTTTGGAACATCAGTTGTTTTAAGATCAGAAGATCAAAAAATGCTAAATGATGCATCGAAAGAAGTATTAAAAGCAATAATCAATCTAGGAGGAAAAGGTAAAATTTTAGAAGAAGATCAAATTGATGATCGATCTTTATAAATTAATTTATTTAGAAGAAGGTAAAGAAGTTTTGCTTAGTTTTTTTCGTTCAATAATTTTTCTTTTTAAAAAATAAATTAATATTACTCCAGATATAAATCCACCAATATGAGCTGCATATGCTACTCCACCACTATTTACATCAGTTCCACTAAAGCTTATTAATTGAATAATTATCCAAAAACCAAGAACAAATACAGCTCTTATTTTTATTATTTTAAAAAAAATAATAAACCAAAAGAAAACTCTAATGTTAGCTTTTGGAAATATAATTATATAGGCTCCTAAAATACCAGCTATGGCTCCAGAAGCTCCAACCATCGGAATAGTAGAACTAGGGTCCAGAAAAGCTTGAGATAAAGCTGCGCAGCTACCTGTGGTCAAATAAAAAATAATAAATTTTATTTTACCTAAAACTTCTTCAATATTATCCCCGAAAATATAAAGATAAGTCATGTTTCCAATAAGGTGCATCCAGCCACCATGAATAAACATTGAAGTTATAATAGTAACAAAAGGATGTAAAACATTTAAGGATGGAGATAATTCTGAAAAACCAAACAATAAGGCAGGTATCATTCCAAAACTTATAAATATTTGCTCTTTAATGTAATTTTCTTCAAAAACATATTTCAAAAATATAAATACACAAATTGAAATTATAACCCAACTAATTAAAGGTTTTTTTTTAGTTGGGTTTTCATCAGATATAGGAAAAAAAAACATTTTACCTTTAAAATTCTATGTTATCAATAATTGTAGTTTTTCCAATTTTGACAGAACCTAAAAATATTTTTTTACCGTTATAAGTTCCTTTTTCAATTTTATTAAGAATATCATCTCGAAGTTCGAAATAATCAGGTATTAAATTTTTTGAAATCAAAAAGTCTTTTGCTTTTTTTATAACCTCTTCTTCACTTATACCATTTTGATATAAAGAAATACTTTGTCGAAGTGATTTAAATAAATTAGATGCTAATTCCAACTCATCAGAAGATAAATAACTGTTTCTAGAAGATAGTGCTATCCCATTCGAAGATCTAATTATAGGTGCAGTTAAAATTTCTAAGTGAGGAAAGTAAGTTTTAGCCATTCTTTTAACTAAAATTTGTTGTTGATAGTCTTTGGCTCCAAAAATAGCAATATCAGGATTTATTATATAAAACATTCTATATACTACAGTCAAAACTCCATCAAAATGATCTGGCCTTATTTTTCCACACAACTCTTTTCCAAGTTCACCAGATTCAATTTTTTTTAGTTTTTCTTTTTCATAAAACATTTCATTTTTATTTTTTGGAATAAATAAAACATCACAATTTTCGTTTTTTAATTTTTCTACATCTGTTTCTATAGTTCTAGGATATTCATTAAAATCTTCATTTTTTCCAAACTGAAGCGGATTAACAAAAATAGTGGTTATAGTTTTAGTTGAATGTAACTTGGCCATTTTAATTAGAGATAAATGACCTTCATGCAAATTCCCCATAGTTGGAATTAAGGCTAACTTTCCAGGTTTTAAAGATAATTGTTTAAGGGCTTTATCAAGTTCTTCTTTAGATTTTGCTATAATCATTTATGTAATGACCTGTTTATTTTTTTAAACTATATTATAAAAAATATAATATAAAATTTAATTTTCTACCTGATTTTAAACTTATCTATTTAATAAACTCTAAGTTTTAAATATTCCTAATATATTAAACATTTAAGGGTATTACTATAATTTTGTTTGGGATGCAACAACGAGTTTTTATGCTATAAATGCTTATCTATATTAATGTTGAAAGCTGATATCCAAATAAAATTTTAAATTTAAAGAAAGCTTTATCAATTTTTACAATAAAGAAGTTTTTTTGAAAATATTTAAAATATTAAATTAAATTAAAAAAAAGTTAATTTTGGTACGAGGGAAGGGACTTGAACCCTCAAGAGCTTGCGCCCGACGGATTTTAAGTCCGTTCTGTCTACCAATTCCAGCACCCTCGCACACATTAAATGTTTTACAATGACAATAATAATTTTGCAAACTTTTTTACTTTTTTCTCTTTAGAATATTTTATTACATATTGTTCAAACTTCTTTGATTTTTTAATGGATTTTATAATTAAAGTTTATATTAAATTAGCGAATAAATAATATTTAAAAGCAGGAAACATAAATAAATTAAAGAGAAAATACATTCTACTTCTGAAATTTCTTTATATTTTATTCATACTAAAAAACTTTAATTTTATTATCTAGATTAGTATTTTAAGTAAGGTAATTTATTATAAATTATTAATATTTTCATGACTTTTATCCTCAATTTCATTATAATTTAAAATCTTATACAAAATGGAGCAAAAATATGAGTGGTAACAAATTAAGTAGCAAAATTGTAGGAGAAGAATTTTTAGTTTTGCACGAATTTGCTAAAAAAGCTAAAGAGAATCTTTCTAAAGAATCTTGGGATTATTTGATTGGTGCTGCAGAAACTGAAACAACATTTAAACGTAATAGGTTTGCTTTAGATAGTTTGGCATTTAGACCAAGGGTATTAAGAGATGTCGAGAATATTGATTTAACAACTGAATTATTTAATCATAAATTACGAATTCCTCTTATCTTAGCTCCAATTGGTTCTATGCAAGATTTTGTAGATGGAGCTGGTGTTGCGCCCACAATAGCTGCAGCAGATTTTGGAATAATGCATATGACAAGCTCTACTTGTTTGCCTGGATTTGAAGAAGTTGCAAAAAGTATTGATTATCCAAAATTATTTCAATTATATATTAGAGGAAATAATGATTGGGTAGATGATAATATTAAAAAGGCTATGGATTATAACTACGCAGGTATTTGTTTAACTGTTGATTTAGATGCATATGGAAGAAGAGAAAGAGATTTAGCAAAAAGATATAGAACTACCTCAAGACAATCTGCATCTGGTTTTGAGCATCAAATGCGTTTTTCTTGGAAAGATATAGATAGAATTAAAAGTTATTGTAATTTACCTATAATTATAAAAGGGATAGCCACAGCAGAAGATGCTGTTTTAGCTGTAGAGCATGGAATTGAGGTTGTTTACGTTTCTAACCATGGAGGCAGACAATTAGATTATGGTTTAGGTGGACTAAAAGTTTTACCTGAAATTGTAAATGCTATAAATGGGAAATCAAAAATATTTTTTGATGGTGGTATAATGAGAGGAACAGACGTTGTAAAAGCTATGGCTTTAGGAGCTGACATAGTTGGAATAGGGAGACTTCAAGGTTTAGCCGCTGGTGCTGGTGGAGCAAAAGCTATTTTTAGAATGTTGGAGTTATTAGAGTTAGAGATTAGTACATGTCTCAGGTTATTAGGAGTAAATTCTTTTAAAGAACTTAATAAATCATTTTTAACTAATGATAGTTCCTTTGGAAATTTAGATGTTTTAAGCTCTTTTCCATTATTAAAAGAAGGTTATTAATTTATTTTTTTACTAGCTCATTGAAGCGTTTTAAAAAGTCTTCTTTAGTTCTCTTAGGTGATAATGGTTTAATTTTAATATTCAATTTACAATTAGACTTCTTTAAAATTTGTAGAGCCTCTTTTTCTTTATAACCAGCAATGTGAATAGCCTCAAACCATGCTGCTGCTTTATCGGCTTTCTTTATATTAGATTCAATTACCTTAGGAAGGGTTTCAGGAAGTCCAAATCTTAAATTGATTGCTTGCATGAGATTTTTCTCAACTAACCTATAACTATTATTAAGGGCATACTTAAAAGGTGTGATTAAATCACCTATAACATACTCTGGCCCATCATGTAATAACGCAGCTAAACGCCATTTAATTTGAGATTTAGAATTATTTAAAGTAAATATTTTTTCTACCAGTATTGAATGTTGTGCAACTGAGTAACAGTGATTTCCTGTAGTTTGACCATTCCATCGAGAAACCCGAGATAAACCTAGAGCAATATCTTCTATTTCGATATCCATTGGTGACGGAGATAAAATATCAAGCTTTCTTCCTGATAACATTCTTTGCCATGCTCTTTGGTTTTTATGCTTTAAGTCTTCAATAATATTAAATGCCTTCTAAAAAAATATAATTTATATAAGTTTTATAAAAATTTTGTTTGATTTAATATATATTAAATATATTAAAGAAAAAATAATTATTTTATAGGTTAATAATTTGGACTTTTATCAAGCTCAAAATAAGTACAGACAAAAACAATTTAGATTTTTTTTAAATATTATCTTTAAGTTATTTATAGTTGTTGTAGCAGTTTTATTAGGTTGGAGGTTTGGTAATAGTGATAAGTTAATTTTAATTCAAGAAAATGAACAATTAGTTAGTTTTTTTACAGAGAAAAAAAATATTCTTGAGAGACAATTAACTGATACTAAATTAAAATTAAAAGAAGCAAACTTAGCATTAAACACAAAAAATATTAGAGATAGACAATCTGGTCCTGGAAGAAATGCTAAAAATGTTCTTGCATCAAGCCTAGCTAAAGGAATTCCTGAAGCAGTTATAATAGATAATTTAAGATTGTTAGGTGGAAAAAAAATTTGTAATAATTATATTTATAAAGAATTATCTGTATCTACACAATCATTTATACCACATCAAAATACTTTAATAGTATTATCAGGAGGTTTAAAAATTAAAGCTCAAGGTAATATTTTTGATAAAACAAATGATAATCCTTACTTTAATCCATTAAAACCTTTAAGAATTAATTTTAAATATCTAGGAAATAACGATGTAATAGAAGGAAAACTTCCAATTGAGAAGACTATTATGGCAGGAAAATTTTCTGTAAATTTAGAAATTTTAGAATCAAAAATAAGAGGTGCAGTTTTAGTTCGTTATAAAACTTGTAAAATTTAATTAAGAAATAAAATAAATTTAATAATTTAAAAAATGAATTTTGAGATTTAAAATGGCATATAAAAAAAATATAGCTTTTGTTACAGGTGTTAGTGATGGTATTGGTGCGGCTTTTACTAAAATATTATTACATAATGGATGGGAAGTAATAGGCATAAGTAGGAATGAAAAAAAATTAAATTTATTCAAAAAATCAATAAATCCGTTATCTAATGTATTTAAAAGTTATATATGTGATGTTCAAAATATTGAAAAACTCAAAAAAATAGCAAACGAAAATAATTCAGCAACTTTACTATTTTTGAATGCAGGTATTTATAACCCAATTGATTCAAGTAAATCTAATCTTGAAATTTATAAAGAACATATAAATGTGAATTTGTTAGGTGTAATTAATTGTTATGAAGCTTTTCTTCCTAAAATGTTAGAAAATGGTGATGGTAAAATTATAATTATGTCTAGTATTTCAGGTTGGATAGGATTGCCTAAAGCTGCTGCTTATGGACCAACTAAAGCGGCATTGAGGTCATTTGCTCAATCAATAAGATATGATTTGAAACCTAAGGGTATTTCTGTTCAAGTTTGTAGCCCTGGCTTTGTAGAAACTTCTGCGACATCAGTAAATGATTTTTATATGCCCGGATTAATGAAAGTAGATGATGCAGCAAAATTAATTTATAAAAATATGTTCAAGAAAAAATTTGAATTTTCTTTCCCGTTTACTTTTTCATTATTCATGAGATTATTAAGTATTTTACCAGATAAATTATCATCATTCTTAATAAGAAAAAGTATTCAATAAAGAGTAGTTATAACATGAAAAAAGAACCAATTGAAAAATATTTAGATTTATTTTGTAACCTAACATTTTCTTCAATTAAAAATTTTGATGATATTATAGATGATAACATTGAATTTAGTGATCCTTTTAATAATATCAAAGGTAAAGAAAATTTTAAAAATGTTTTTTATCATATGTTTAAAAATGTAAAAAACCCAAAATTTATAATTCTTGATCTTTCTAATAATAAAAAAAGAACCTATTTAAAATGGGAAATGAGTTTTTATGCATTCAAATCAAAACAGATAATAATCGGTATGAGTGAAATAAATTATAATGAAACAGGAAAAATAATTTCTCATCATGATTATTGGGATTCATTAAATGGAATATTTATAAAGTTACCATTTATTGGGTTTTTATATAAAGCTAGTTTAAAAATATTTAGTATGAAAAATTAATCTATAGTTAAGTTGATTTGTTTAAGGTCAATATTTTTAGACAGAAAACCACCTTCACAATATGACAAATAATAATTCCATAATAGTTTAAACCTTTCATCAAAACCAAGTTTTTCTATTTTACTCCAATTTTGATTGAATTGTTTATTCCATATATTCAATGTCTTAGCATAATCATTAGCGTAACTATCAATAGATTTAATGTTTAAAGAAGTGTTTCCAAGTATATTTTTAAGAACTTTCATAGAAGGTAACATTCCACCAGGAAAAATATATTTTTGTATGAAATCAGGATTGATTTTGTAAACATCATAAATTTTATCATCAATAGTTATTAATTGTAAGGATATACTTCCCTTGGGTTTCAAAACACTTTCAACCTTTTTAAAAAAAGCACTCCAATACTCACTTCCTACGGCTTCAAACATCTCTATAGATATAATTTTATCAAATTTTCCAGAAATATTCCTATAGTCACAAAAGACTATTTTAACTTTTTCAGCTAAGTTTGCTTCTTGTATTCGTTTAGTTGCAAATTTAAATTGTTCTTCTGATATTGTTATAGCAGTTACTTTGCAATCATAGTTTTTTCCAAGAAACTCTGCAAAACCTCCCCAACCACAGCCAATTTCCAATACTTCATCACCATTATTAATTGAAGATAATTCAGCTAATCTTTTATATTTATTGTTCTGAGCATCTTCAATTCCGATTGATTTGTCATGAAAAATTGCCGAAGAATAAGTCATTGATTTATCTAACCAATATTCATAAAATTTATTACCTAAATCATAATGGCGAGAAATATTTTTCTTTGCCTGATTTCTTGTATTTTTATTTTGAAAATGAATAAATTTATTAAATAAGTTTTTAATAAATGAAATCTTTAAAGTATTCTCAGCTTGATCATTATTAACTGCAAAATAATGAATTAAGTTTGTTAAATTATCAGTTGATACTTTTTTACTAATATATAGTTCAGCAAATTTCACTGAACCACCCTTTATAATTTCTTTAGCTACTTGATTATCATGTATTATTAATTTTGCATTTGGTCCATCTTGAGATGCTTCAATTTTATTAATATTACCATTCGGCCATTCTAATATTATTGAACCATAGGGAAATTTTTTTATCCCATTCAAAATTAATATTTCCCAAAAATTCATTTTAGACCTTTTTATATATAAGTATGTTTGAAATTTATTATTTCTTATTCTTAATCAACCCTATAGCACTTGTCTTTTTAATAAGCAAACTGGGTGGAATTTTATATAGAGAAACTTTTTTAAACCAGAGTTTTATAGCTTCATAGTGAATATTAATCCATATTTTTCCTGGAAATAATGATAAATTTAATATAGCACTCACAATATTAAAGTTATTAAAATCTATTTCTTTTAAATTCATTGAAGCAGTAAAAATTAATTTTTTGTTCATTTCATATTGAACTGAAGTTTCTATTTTATTATCTTGATACACTACGTTTAAAACATATGATCCTTTAGTATTATAAAATGGTGATACAAACATTTTTTTCAATACTTTTTGAGCATTACCGTTTTGAGGAATATTTTTTAATATATAATGATGTATATCTCCAAATGTATTTTTGACTTCAAAAACAGCATGTATTAATTGATTAACTTTATTATAACAAAAATACACTGATAGAGGACTAAAACCAAATCCAATTACTTTAGGAAAAGTTAATAGCTTTATATATTTAATGTATTGACCATCTTTTTCATTCTTTTTATTTATTAAATCTTTTATAAATTTTTCTAAATCTATTGGCTTTGAATCTTTTATTCTAAGTCCGTGATTTGAAGATCTCCATGAAAATATATTAAATTTATTAATTGAGAATAATAAAGGACTTTTAATTAGTTCATTATTAGATAAAGAAGTTAAATTAATGAAAATAGAAACTATTTTATTTTTAAATGAATGTTCAATTTTTCCATATCTTTTATGAAAAATATGACCTTTAAACAATTTTATTTTATATTCATTATTTTTCATATGATATTTACTTTTTTGTATCATTATCCCATGGAATTTTTACGTTTAAAGAGCGAGCAACATCTACTGCTGATTTTATTCCATCTTCATGAAAGCCATAGCCAGTCCAAGCTCCTGTATAATAGATATTATCTTTTCCTTGAATGGTAATCATTTCTTTTTGAGCTTCGTCTGTATCATTATTAAATATGGGATGGTCGTAATAAATTTTTTTATAAGTTAATATTTTTTGGGGAACAAGAAATGGATTTAAACTAACAAAAACTTCTTTTTTTATAGGCAAATTTTGTAATATATTCATCCAATATGTTACAGAAGATTGATTATTATTATTAGATAAATAGTTCCAGCTTGACCAAATTTTCTTATTTTTTGGCATCAAAGATTTATCAGAATGTAAATAAACTATATTTCGTTGATATTTGAATTTATTTATTATTTCATATGATTTTTTATTTAAATCTTTAATAAGTTTGATTGTTTGATCAGGATGCGTTGCCATAATAACCTTATCAAAACTTAAATTTTCATTATTATTAAAACTAATATTAATTTTTTTATTCTTTGATGAAATTAACTTTATTTTAGATTTTAAAAGAAGTTTATTATTTCTATTTTTTTCTAAATAGTTAATTATCTTTTTAATATATTCTAATGATCCACCCTTAACAGTTCTCCATTTTGGTCTTACAACGAAGTTGATCAATTGATGATTTTTAAAAAATGATAATAGGCTTTTTGCAGGAAAATTTAATATTTCTTTTTCTGGACAGGACCATATTGCTGACGACATTGGCAAGAGGTGATCATATACAAATTCATCACTGAAATTGCATCTTTTAATATATTCTTTTAGGGTTTCATTACCCTTAAAGTTAAAAGCATATTTATATCCAAACGTAAAAAAGATAAAAATATCTCTTAAGATCTTATAAAAACCCAGGTTAAAAAAATTTCTCTTTTGAGCGAACAATCCTTTTATTGATCCTGAATATTCAAGTTGTCCATTTCTAGCAGAAACAGCAAAAGACATTTCGGACTTAATTGTAGGTACATCTAACCAATTAAATAAGCCTACAAGATTAGGGTAATTTAATTCATTATAAACAATAAAACCAGTATCCACTGGAATCAATTTTTTATTTTCAGACACTGTAACTGTATTAGCGTGACCACCGAACCTGTCATTTGATTCAAATAAAGTAATATCGTGATCTTGAGATAATAGTAGTGCTGAAGAAAGCCCTGAAATCCCAGAACCAATTATTGCAATTTTCATTTATAACTAAACTCTCTAATTAAATTTTTTGCTGGATTGTATTTAATTTAATCCTTGGGGTACAAATATCAGAAAACATTTGTTGAAGCATTGATTCTTTACAATTTAAATGATCGGGCGTTGCCATTCCAGATTGCTCTCTATAAATAGAAGATATAACTAAAACAGCAATCAATATTGCTAATATCCACATAGTTTTAGACATTTAATATTTCCTATAATTATTACCAATTAAAAATATAGTTAGGTAAATGTTTAACTTTAATTTTTGTTTCACTAGTTACTCTATTTTTAACGCTATTTCCACTTTTTACTATTTCATCATTATTACCGATTAAAAGAGGATGCCAATAAGGCAGTTTTTTGCCTTCATCCAACAATTTATAAGCACAAGTTTCAGGCATCCATTTTAAATCTTTTAAATTATTTGCTGATAAAGTAATACAATCAGGAACAATAGTCTTTCTGTTTTGGTAATCATTACATTCTGCTGAAGTTTCACATAATAATTTGCAAGAGACGTTAGTATAAAATATTTCTTTATTATCAAAATCTTCTAGTTTAATAACACAGCATTTTCCACATCTATCACATAAAGATTCCCACTCTTCAGAATTCATATCAATAAGTTTTTTAGTTTCCCAAAATTTTTTTTTACTCAAAATAAATCCTTTTTAATATACTTAAGCAATATATGTTAATAATTCTTATTTATTGATAAAGATAAAAATATGAAAAACAATTTAAAACAATCAAAAATATCAATTTCATCAGATAAAGGTGTTTTTTCTGAGTTATACCAAGATATATATTTTGATAAGACTAATTGTATTCAAGAAAGTAAACACGTTTACTTAGATACAAATAATTTAGAAAATAAATTTAAAAATACAAATAATTATATTATTGCAGAATTAGGTTTTGGAACAGGACTAAACTTTATTTTATCTTGGGATTTATGGAATAAAAATCATATTCAAAACTCTTCACTTTTATATATCAGCTATGAAAGTGCACCTATTTCAATCGAACAAATAAAAAATATACATAAATTATTTATAGGTTTATCGCATTTATCTAAAATTCTTATACAAAAACTACCGCAAATTTGGCAAGGTACTCACCAAATTTTCTTTGAATTTGGTAATGTCACATTAATATTAATTTACAATGATTTTTTGTCATTGAAAAATTTTTCTTTCAAAGCCGACACTTGGTATTTAGATGGGTTTTCACCAACAAAGAATTCTTCAGCTTGGAGTAATGAATTATATAATGAGATTTATAAACATACTAAAGATGGAGGATCTTTATCAACATACACAGTAGCTGGACATGTAAGAAGAGGACTTTCAGACGCAGGATTTAATATATCAAAAATCAAGGGCATAGGTAATAAAAGAGAAATTTTATATGGTTATAAAAATAAAGTGAATTGTAAAACAACTAAAAAACCAGTTCTTAGATATAATGATATAGGTCCTGTTGCAGTTATTGGTGCGGGAATATCTGGAGCTTCTTTAATTTATTTTTTAAAAAAAAGGAATATAGATTGTTTCTTAATTGATAAAGCTTCAACTTTAGGTAATGGAGCAAGTGGTAATAAAATAGCTCTTCAAATACCAAAATTGACATTAGATAACTCGCCTTATGGAATTTTGTCCTTAGAAGCTTTTTCATTTTCAAGAAAGTTAGCTATTGAATTAAATGCAGCACCAAAATCAAATGGTGTTGTAATGTTTCCTTCCAGAGAAAGAGAAATTTTAAAGTTTGATCAGCTTTTAATGAATAATTGGCCATTACATCTAATACATAATAAAATCTATAATTATGATTTTTTAGAAGGTATTAAGTACTTGTACTTAAAATCAGCTGGGATTGTTGATAATAAAAAATTTATAAAAAACTTAATAAAAGATGTTAAATTTTATAGTAAATTCAATGTCAAAAATGTCCTTAATACCAATAATGGTTTTAAAGAAATTATAGATGACAAAGGAAACAAACTAAGCGCAAAAACTATCATTTGGGCAAATGGATATGAAATGGCTAATCTTGATTCAATGATCCCAATTCTTCCTGTTTCAGGCCAAGTTTCTTATCTGTCTGAAACAGCTGATACTTCAAAGTTAAAATTAAATTTTAGTTACGGCCATTTTCTTTCACAATCATTTCAGGGTTTTCACCAAATAGGAGCTTCTTTTAACAGAATTGTTAATACTAATTATAGTGAAATAGATCAAATTCAAAATATTGAATCAATACCCAATTTCTTAAAAAAAACATTCAATGCTGATATACAAATAGAAAAAAAATATAGAACTAGCGTAAGAGGATCAACTAAAGACAGATTTCCATTGTGCGGTTCATTAAGCGATTTAAAGGGACAAGAATCAAACAACATTTATTTTTTAGGTGGTATGGGAGCTTGGGGATTTGTTTACGCACCTTATTACGCTGATTTTTTAATCAAATCTATACTTAATGAGCCTGTTATTATAGAAGAAAATCTGAAAAAAATTCTCAGTATTAAAAGGTTTCTTTAGCATAAAAATAATATTGAAATTATATACTAGTTAATTTGAAATTAAAATTATTTAATATGTCAAAAAATATTTTTTGTATTTTTTCAATATCTTCTAATATGACAAGATGTTTTTCATCCATGTATAGTTTCCTGTTAACTTCAATTTGAATCGTATGCACATTCATTGAAGTGTTTCCATATTTACGTGTTATGTAACCTCCAGCATAGGGGTTGTTAATTTCAACAACTAGACCGTGTTTAATAAAATTATTTTTAAAATAATTAAGAAGGTTGGTAGAACAACTTTTCCCAAAATTGTTTCCTAACACAATATCAGGTTCTACTTTAAAATTTTGTAAAGCTTTTGAAGGCATCGTATGCAAATCTATATGAATACATATATTAAAAATATTAATTAAACGTTTTATTTGTTGAGATAGTTTATTATGAAAAGGATCGTAATATTCTTTTAATAAACATTCAGCATATGACACTGGTAATTTATTAGAAAAAATTAGATCATTATAGCTTTTTTTGGGAATAACTCCTAATCCAAACTTAATCATTTCTTCTTCTTGAACAAGACTTTTTTCAACTACTCCATCAAACATATTATTGTCTATTGCTCGTCTTGATCTATTT
>CAZWGZ010000005.1:7821-36523 GCA_964633395.1 uncultured Rhodobacterales bacterium | reverse complement strand
GGTTCAAAAGAATTAAAAGTATTATAGGATAATTTATAAGGTTTAATTAGAGGTAAATCTAACCTAAACAAATTAACTTTGATAATATAGTTATCTTCATCTTGCATTTGTTATCCTGAAATTAGATATTAAAGCATATGGTATAAATAAATAAAATTAAGTATATATTTTAATATAATTTTTTTAATAACATTTTTCATGAGTTAGGAGATACTGGGAATGACAATATATAGTTTAGGCGATAAGAAGCCAACCTTGCCAGATGAGGGGAATTATTGGATAGCGCCAGGAGCGCATGTAATGGGACAAGTTGAACTAGGAAAAGATGTAGGTATTTGGTTTGGTTCTGTTCTCAGAGGTGATAATGATGTTATTAAAATTGGTAATGAAACTAATATTCAAGAAAACACCATTATTCATGCAGACCCTGGCTGTCCAGTAACAATTGGAGATAATTGTACCATTGGCCATAACGCCATTATTCATGGATGTACCATAGGAAATAATACACTTATTGGTATGGGCGCTACCATTTTAAATAACGCTAAAATTGGAAATAACTGTTTAGTTGGAGCAGGAGCTTTGGTTACAGAAAACAAAGAGTTTCCTGATGGTTCTTTAATTGTGGGATCGCCAGCCAAAGCGGTAAAAGAATTAGATGAAAAGACAATCGCAAATTTAACTAGATCTTCTAAACACTATGTAGATAACTTTAAAAAGTTTTCAAAAGATCTTAAAGAAATTAAATAACTTTCTGATCTTTAAAGTTTTTTATTTCTTCTTTAGAGTACCCGGCATCTTTTAAAATTTCTTCATTATGTTCACCAAGCTTAGGTGCTGTTTTTATTACTGAAGGAGTTTCAGAAAATTTCCAAGGAGTTCCATGAATTTTTAATGTTTTATCAATTTCTGGATAATATTTTTCTGAAACATAGTTGTTGTCCACAATATTTGGCTCATTTGATGCGTCTAACATAGTGTTTACATGCGTGGAGATAATATCAGCATTTCTTAAAATTTGTATCCAATGTTCTCTGGTATTTTGTGCAAAAAGGCTTGCAAGAGTTGAAAGAATTTGGTTTTTTTTATCTTCAGAATCAAAAGCTATTCCAAGATCACTTAGATTTTTTTCTTTCATAGTTTGATAAAAACCAAGTGCTTCTAATGCAGGTTGCCAATCTTTATGATCTACTTGCATAGCTAAAGGTTTCTTTTGGCTATCATTGAAGCACGCAGCAATGCCTGGTTTTTCTCTTGAACCATTAATTCTTGCGCCTGTGATTGGTGGCTTATTTTTCCACATCGCAGTGGTCATTGTCCAGCCCATCAGTCTAAAAGCACTCCCAACTAACGAAGTTTCAACTTTTTGACCTATACCAGTAGTTCTAGCATGAATTAAGGCTGCAAGAACGCCTCCAAATGTCAAAATAGCACAGGTTTCGTCTGCTACTGAAGCAACTCCAGTTCGTAAGTTTTGTCCAGGTATTGAAAAAGCTTCAGTTACTCCTGATAAAGCTTGTCCCACCGCATCAGTTCCAGGTAAATCTGCATCAGGCCCGTCTGGTCCATACGCTGAAACAGATCCATAAACGATTGCAGGGTTTATTTTCTTTAATTCTTCGTATCCAAAACCAAGTTTATTTGCAACTCTGGGCCTGAAATTTTGGCCAAATATTTCTGCATCTTTTATTAATCTATGCAATATAGCTTTACCTTGATCTGATTTTAAGTCCAAAGTAATACTTTTTACCCCTCTATTATTAGTTTCAAAAAATGAACTAAATGATCCAATCAATTCTCCTGCATATCTACTATTATCACCTCTTCCTGGTGTTTCAATTTTAATAACTTGTGCCCCAAGATCGGCCATAAACATATATGGAACGGTTCCTGCTTGAGCTGTAGAGCAGGTTACAACTTTTATCCCTGATAAAGGTCCTTTGTTATTTGTCATTTTTAACTCCCTATTGAGATGATAATAAAAACTATAAAAACACTTACTTTAGTTTAGGTGGATTATATCGATCTTCTGGGTTAATCCAGCCATTAAAATTTGGTTTTCTTTTTTCTGCAAAAGCACGTCTACTTTCCATTCTATCTTCTGTATCACCATGAAGATGAAGTTCTTCAGCAAGTTCTGCGATGTTAGGATTGATTTGAGGAGCCATATGTTTCATCATATATAATGTGTTAACTCTTGCCGCGGGCGGAAGAGTTAGCAAATGTTCAGCCATTGAATTTGCTTCAGTCATTAAATCTTTTGCCTCAACAAGACGGTTTATAAAGCCAACTTGATGCATTCTTTCTGCTGATATTCGATATCCAAAAGCCATTTCTGTAGCAATAGGATGAGGAAGGTTACCATAATGTCCATGGTTATAACCACCTAGAAGCCAACGCTTTGCTTCTGACATTTCAAATATTGCTTCTTTGACAGCTATTCTAAGATCGGTTCTTTCAACTAACATAAATCCACCACCCATTGCAAAGCCGTTTACTGCAGCAATAACTGGCTTTTGAAGGATTCCTTTTTGAAAAGGGTCAACTAAATTTTCTTCAACAAATTCTTTGGGTGAACCTGGTATACCTCTATCAATAGATTCTTTCATATCTTCGCCAGCACAAAAACCTCTTCCCGTACCTGTAAGAATAGCAACCTCAAGATCTTTATCTTCATGAAAACGATTAAATGCGTCTGCCATACCATCTCTAATAACAGTACTTAAAGCGTTTAATCTTTCAGGGCGATTTAATCGTATAGTTATAATTTGCCCATTAATTTCTGTTTCAACAAAACTCATTTTCCAGCTCCCAGATAAAAATTTGATTTAATGTACAGTTTTATATACTAAAAAGTCTTGCAAGTCATAGATATTAAATCATAATTATATGATAATAGTTATTATTTTTGGGGTAATCAAAAGGATAAAAATATGAAAACCAGAGCTGCAGTTGCTGTAGAAGCAGGAAAACCACTTGAAATAATGGAAGTTGATCTTGATGGTCCTCGTCCAGGAGAAGTGTTAGTTGAAATAAAGGCAACTGGAATATGCCACACAGACGAATTTACTTTATCAGGGAATGATCCAGAGGGATTATTTCCTTCTATATTAGGTCATGAAGGCGCAGGAATAGTTAAAGAAATTGGTAAAGGCGTAACTTCTCTTAAAGAAGGTGATCATGTAATACCTTTATACACCCCTGAATGTAGAGAGTGTGAGTATTGTTTACACCCAAAGACAAATTTATGCCAAGCTATTAGAACGACACAAGGGCAAGGCCTTATGCCAGATGGAACTAGTCGCTTTTCATTAAATGGCAAACCCATTCTTCATTATATGGGTACCTCAACTTTTTCTAATTATACAGTTGTCCCTGAAATTGCTTTGGCAAAAGTTAATAAATCTGCTCCTTTTGATAAGATTTGCTATATAGGATGTGGTGTTACTACTGGAATTGGAGCTGTAATAAATACGGCAAAAGCACAAGCTGGATGTACAGCTGTTGTTTTTGGACTTGGTGGAATTGGTCTGAATGTTATTCAGGGCTTAAGAATGATAGGTGCAGATACGATTGTTGGTGTTGATATGAATAATAAAAAAGAAGATTGGGGAAAAAAATTTGGAATGACACATTTTGTCAATCCAAATGAAGTTGAGGGTGATTTAGTTGCTCATCTTGTTGATATTACAGGAGGAGGTGCTGATTATTCTTTTGAATGTATAGGAAATGTAAATGTGATGCGACAAGCTCTTGAATGTACCCATAAAGGTTGGGGAGAAAGTATAATTATTGGAGTTGCAGGAGCTGGTAAAGAAATTACAACAAGACCTTTTCAATTAGTTACTGGAAGAAGCTGGCGGGGAACAGCTTTTGGAGGAGCTCGCGGACGAACGGACGTCCCTAAAATAGTAGAATGGTATCTTCAAGGCAAAATTGATATTGATCCCATGATTACTCACACTCTAGAATTAGAAAATATAAATAAAGGCTTTGATTTAATGCATGCCGGTGATTCAATCAGATCAGTAGTGGTTTTTTAATGAAAAAAATATCTGAATCATATGCCTTTGGAGGTATTCAAGCTGTTTATTCTCATAATTCTATAGTGAACGACTGTGAAATGACTTTTAGTGTTTTTACTCCTCAAAACTATAAAAATGCTCCTGTTTTGTGGTATTTGTCTGGCTTAACTTGTAGTCATTTAAATGTTATGGAAAAAGGTGAATATAGAAAAACAGCAGCTAAACTTGGCATGGTTGTAATCTGTCCGGACACAAGTCCTAGAGGAGATTTGATTCCTGACGAAAAAGATAATTGGCAGTTTGGATCTGGAGCTGGATTTTACGTGGATGCAACAGAAAATCCTTATAATAAAAATTATAATATGTATAGCTATATAACTATTGAACTCCCCAAAATAATAGAAGAAAATTTTGATTTTGATATGTCTAGGCAAAGTATATTTGGCCATTCAATGGGAGGGCATGGAGCTTTGATTATGGCTTTAAGAAATCCACAAAAATATAAAAGTTGTTCAGCATTTGCTCCTATTGTTGAACCCTCATCAGCTAGTTGGTCTAGTGAAGCGTTTAAAAAATACATAGGTTTAAATAAAGAATATTGGGATATGTATGATAGCGTTTCACTAGTTAAAAAGGGTTATGTATTTCCTGAAATTCTTATTGATCAAGGCGAAGCAGATAGTTTTCTTGATGAAGGCCTAAGGCCATGGCTCTTAGCTGATGCATGTAAAAATACCTCAATTAATTTAGAGTTGAGGATGCAACCAAATTATGATCATTCATATTTTTTTATTTCAACTTTTATGTCAGATCATTTGCAATGGCATAAAGATAGAATTTAAATAATATCATTGGTCTCTTGGAATAGCATAAGTTAAAGAAGCATGAGCGACTGGTTCTTTAACTCCTTCTGAATATATTAATACATCCCCAACACTAAGAGTTTTTCCAATTTTTAAAACCCTTGATTCACTAATCAAATTTGCATGAGTTGGTTTTTTTAAAAAATTAATAGAACAATTTGTCGTAACAGTTAGACCTTTTGGCCCAATTAAACTTAGTGTGGCTAAGTAAAAGCTTACATCAGCAAGTAAAAACATTGTTGGCCCAGACACAGTCCCTCCTGGCCTAAGATGTTCATTATTAATATGCATTAAAATAGAAATAGAACCAGGATTAAGATTGATAATTTCAAAATTTTTACTTACTTGTGGAAACTCTTTTTTTAAAAATTTTTCAATATCTAATTTTGACATTAATAGTTTCATTAGTTTTCTCTCTTTAAAATCATCTGTTATCTAAAAGTCTTTGAGCCATTGCTGGGGCGGCACCTAAGTAATTAGCTGGATCAATAATCTTTAGTAATTGTGTTTCGTCAAATATATTTGAAATTTCTGTTTTAGAAAGTAATGCATCAATGAATAGAGTTTTATTTTTTAAGGAATCTCGACAACATTCATAAACTATATCGTGAGCAACTTGTCTTCCAATATGAGGAGCTAAAGACATCATCACAGCCTCAGCAACTATTAATCCATTAGTTTTATTTATATTTTCTTTCATATTTTCTGGAGAAATTTCTAATCCTTCTAAGAGATACTTTGCGGAGCTTAAACAGGCGGAAGAAATTATAAAAGCATTAGGTAAAGTATACCACTCAACATGCCATTGTCCTGTTGCTCTTTCATGATCAAGAACCATGGCATCTAGCATAGATGAATGATGTTCTCGTAAAAGCTTTGCGCATGCTAATATTACTTCTGAAGAAATTGGATTTCTTTTCTGAGGCATTGTGGATGAAGCTCCTCTTCCATGAAGGAAAGGTTCAGCTACTTCTTGAATTTCAGTTTGCATCATTAAAATAACATCGTAAGCAATTTTACCTAAAGATGAACCTACTAAAGCAAGCCATCCAGTAACTTCACAAAAATTATCTCTAATGGAATGCCAGCTTACATCTGGTATACTTAGATTTAATTCTTTTGCTAAATTAGCTTGAGTTTTTAATCCGTCAATTTCTCCAAGAGAAGCGAGTGTTCCTGCTGCTCCAAAAAATGAGATGTTAAAAACACGAGATTTAATCTCTTCTAATCTTTCTATATGTCGATCTATACTTGATAACCAAGTGGCTGCTTTATAACCAAATGGAACAGGTAAGGCATGTTGTAAGTGAGTTCTTCCAGCCATAGGTGTGTTTATATATTTTTTAACTATTTTTGATAACGCAAACGCAACTGAATTTAAATCTTTGGACAATAAATCCAACCCCTTTCTAATTTGAAGGACATCAGCTGTGTCCATGATGTCTTGTGTGGTTGCTCCCCAATGACAATATTGTCCATATCCATCTTCCACAGATAAACTAAGTTGTTCCACTAATGGTAAAATAGGATAACCTACTATAGCTGTTCTATTTTTAAGTGTATCCCAATCTATCCAATCTAAATGTGCAGCAGCGGTTATTTTCTCCCCAGCATCTTTTGGAATAATTCCTAATTTAGACTGAGATCTTGCAAGAGCAGCTTCAACATCCAGATAAAGTTGAATAGTTACTTCATCAGAAAAAATATTATGCATTTCTTTTGTACCAAACATCTCTCCCCAAATTTTTGAATTAGTCACCAAAGATGGCATACTATTATTCCTTCAAAGTTAAATCTATTTTTGATACCAGTATGCTGTTCTTTTTTCTAGAAAGCTAGTTAACCCTTCAGTTGCTTCTTCTGTCATTCTTTTTTGTGAGTGCTCTAATACTAACTCTTCAAATTTACTTTCACTTAATATTAAGCCACTCTCTATTAAAGCTCTCTTTTTTGTCATTTCTAAGGCTTTAGGGGCGCAGAGTAGTAAATTTTCAATTACAGGTTTTACAGCAATATCAAGTTCGCCTGTTTTGCAGATTTGATGAACTAGTCCAATATTTTTTGCGTCTTGTGCGTCAAATCTCTCACAAGTTAAAGCATATCTTTTAACATTTCTAACTCCAATTGTGGCATTTAAATGAGGAATAATAATTCCTGCCATAACACCCCATCTAGCTTCGGCAATAGAGAATATTGACTCTTCACTTGCAATAACTATATCAGCTGCAGCCGCCATGCCAGTGCCTCCTCCGAAACATCCTCCATGAATTAATGCAATAGTAGGTTTAGGAAATTCTGTTAGCCCTTTAATTGCAGAAGCTGTATTACGTGATACTTCTATATTTTGTTTTTCATTTAGCTTTCCAATATCTTTGAGCCACTCAAGATCTGCGCCACCTTGAAAATGTTTTCCAGAACCTTTTAATATAACTAATCTAACGTCCTTATTATTATAAAGCGAAGTAAAGCTTTTTATAAGTTCAGAAATCATTTCGCCATTATAAGCGTTATTTCTATCAGGACGATTTAAAGTGACTTCTGCAACACCTCTTTTATCAATATTAGTTAATACAATCCCATCTTTCATATTATTATCCTTTCTCTTTACTTTAAAATTAATTAATTGTTGTTAAATCTAACGCTGTTAAAGATTCCTCATTAATAGCAAATGATCTCAGTCTTACATTAACATTAATTTTTTTTTGAATTACGTTGCCTATCTGATTAAGACATTCTTCTTTTTTAAACTTATTTCTTTCTTCACTTTTTCTGAATTTTAATTCACAATAAACTTTATATTTGGAGGTGTTAATTATACTATCTATCCATAATATTTGACATTTTTCTTCTTTGGCCTTTAATGTTTTTATAATTATTTTGATAAAAATATCATCTATTTTTATCAAATCCATTTTTTGAATTTTATTTTTGAGATTAGAATCATAATATATAATTAGAGAAGGCATTAATAAATTCCATTTGTATTTATACTATTAATGATTGATTAATTATTGTAATTTTAACATATAAATTTTATGTTTAACATGTTTATAAAATTTTAGGAGTTCAGTAAATGGCTAATGAAGAATTGGATATAAATCATTTAAATAAATGGCTTGGTAAGACTGAGATTGTTAAAGATTATTTAACACCAATTGTTGAACAGCGTTATAGAGCTACATTAAATATAGATCCAGGAGATCCAATAATTGGTGAGGCGGCTACTTCGGGGTTGCATTGGATGCTTGGTTGGAATTTAAAGAAAAATGACGAACTTGGAGTTGATTCTCATCCAGCAAGAGGAGATTTCCTTCCACCTGTTCCTCTTCCAAGACGAATGTGGGCAGGTAGTCAGATAAAAGTAAATAGTCCTTTAAAGGTTGGTGATATAGTCATCAAAAAATCAAAGGTGGCTGATATAAAATTAAAAGAAGGTAGAACAGGAAAGTTATGTTTTGTTACAGCTGAATATGAATACTTAGTTGACGATCAAGTTAGGTTGCAAGAGTTTCATAATATAGTTTATAGAGACGTTACAAAGTCTGGTGGTGGATCAGGTGTTTCCGATACCATCCCAAGTGATGCTGATTTCACAGAAACAATTTTTATGCATCCAACTATATTATTTCGTTATTCCGCCATAGGTTTTGTAGGTCATAGAATACATTATGATTATCCATATACTAAGAATGAAGAAAACTATCCAGACTTAATAGTTCATGGTCCTTTGCAAGCTACTTTTTTATTAAGAGCGGCAGAAAAACTTAAAGGTAAACCTGTTACCTCTTTCAATCATAAAGTGATGGCACCTGTTTTTGCTAATAGTGATTATATTATAGGAGCAAAAGAAAATCCTGATGGAAGTATAAGTTGTTGGGGAGCTGTAAAAGGTTCGGGAATGACAATGCAAGCCGAAGCATATTTTGATTAAAATAAGGGGTAAATAATGATTTCAATAACAAAATTATTTGGAAGTTATGGTGCTAATTGTAAATTAGATAGCTTTAATGATGAAATGAAGTTTTTTGCAAAAATGTCGATACTAGATTGGTGCGGGGTAGCTTATGCAGCCAAGGAAGAACCTGTGTCTAAAATTGTTGCACAAATGGTTATTGAAGAAACAGGTGTTAATCAGGCAAGAATGATTAGTAATGGTCATAAAGTCTCTTCAAGAGGTGCTGCCCTAGCTAATGGAGCAACTGGGCACGCATTAGACTATGATGACACACATTTCCTTTTTGTAGGTCATCCAACTTCTAGTGCTTTACCTGCTGCTTTAGCCTTAGGAGAAGAATTGGGCTCTTCTATAGAGGATATATTGTTGGCGTATATGGCAGGTGTTGAGGTTTCTACAAGAATAGGCCATATTTTAGGTTATGCACATTATAACGCAGGGTTTCATCAGACAGCGACGAGTGGTTCTTTTGGCTCAACTATAGTTGCATCAAAATTACTTAACTTAAATGAAGATCAAACGATTAATGCTCTTGGTTTAGTTTCTACCAGAGCTTCAGGAATTAAATCTCAGTTTGGAACTATGGGTAAACCATATCATGCGGGAATGGCTGCATCTAATGGGATTGAAGCTGCTAAATTATCTAAACTTGGTTTTGTATCTCGTGATGATGGGATTGAGTGTGAACAAGGTTTCTTTCAAACGCATGGATGGAATAAAGAAATTCCTCCAAGAGCAATTGAAAACTTAGGAACAGAATTCTTATTTCCAGAAATTAAATATAAATTTCATGCTTGTTGTCATGGATTACACTCATTTTTAGAGGCGCTAGACGAATTAAAAAAAGTAAATAATTTAAACCCTGAAACAATAGAGAAAATCGAAATAGAAACAAACCCTTCATGGCTCAAGGTATGTAATATTGAAAAGCCCAAAACAGGTTTAGAATCTAAATTTTCTTATAAACTGACAGCTGCTATGTCAATATATGGACACGATACATCAGATCTGGACACTTATAATGATGAGATTTGTTTCGAAGATAAAATGATTAATATGAGTGATAAAGTTACAGTAATACCTAATGAAAACTTAACTAACACTCAATCTATAATTTCAATTAAGGATGGTTCTCATGATATTAAAAATACTCATAACTTATCTGACAAAATAGAAAAAAATATTTTAGAAAATAAAATTATTAATAAATCAGTATCTTTATTATCGAAATCTAAATCTGAAAAAATAACAAATATGTTAAATGAACCTAAATCAAATAATGTAAGTTCATTGATAGATTGTTTAGTAAGCTGATGGGAAAACAAGACTCCAGTTCTGATCTAGCTGGTTTACTAGTAGTTACTATAGAACAAGCTGTTGCAGCTCCTTACGTTTCATGTCGATTAGCTGATGCAGGTGCCCGTGTGATAAAAGTAGAAAGACCGGAGGGCGATTTTGCAAGAGGGTATGATAGTAATGTTCTTGGAAAAAGTGCCTATTTCGTTTGGTTAAATAGAGGAAAAGAATCTATAGCTTTAGACTTAAAAGAAAAAAAAGATTTTTTAATATTAAAAAATATTATTTCTAAAGTAGATGTATTAATCCAAAATTTAGCTCCGGGTGCGTTTGATAGATTAGGGATGACTTTAGAATCTTTAAGAACAGAGTACCCATCGCTTATAACATGCTCTATTTCTGGATTTGGTGAACAAGGTCCTTATAAGAATCAAAAAGCATACGATATGTTAATTCAAGCTGAGACAGGTTTAATGGAACTTACAGGGTTGCCTGATACAAAAAACATTGATGGTAGATCAAAAGTAGGAGCT
Organism: uncultured Rhodobacterales bacterium; assembly: GCA_964633395.1. Lineage (GTDB taxonomy): Bacteria > Pseudomonadota > Alphaproteobacteria > Puniceispirillales > Marisalimonadaceae > CAJJBL01. The sequence continues at coordinate 25,851 of CAZWGZ010000005.1, read as the reverse complement.
TCAGTTTGTGATATATCTGCAGGAATGACAGCTTATCAAGCTATTCTTCAAGCTTTAATTAAAAGAGGCATAACTGGAAAAGGAAGGCATATATCTGTCTCTATGTATAATTCTTTAGCTGACTGGCTAAATCCTTTTTATCTAGGGTATGTTTATAATAATAAAATTCCAAAAAGAAGTGGAATAAAACATCCGATAATTGTTCCTTATGGAGCTTACAATTTTAAAGATAACCTAACCTTATTGATAGCAATACAAAATGATCGTGAATGGTTAAAGTTTTGTGAGTTTGTTATAGACAAGAAAGAACTGTCGTCAGATTCTAGGTTTTCAATAAATGCTAGAAGAGTAGAAAATAGAGATTTAATAGAAAAAATAATTCAAGACACTTTTTTAAAGCATAAACGTGATTTCATTATTAATAAACTAGAAAAAGCAGGAATTGCGTATGGAAGAATTTCTGATATGGAGGAGCTAAAAAATCATCCTCAAAATAATTATTTAGAAATAAATACGGAAAATGGACCTGTAAAGATGCTTGGACCAGGTGCTATCCATGACAATGTTATACCAAAAGTAAATAACCCGCCCGAATTAGACGAACACGGCGAAAAAATAAGAGCAGAATTTAACTTTTAATAAAAACAACAGGAGACGGACTTGAGAAGTATTTTATTTTTACCTACTGATAAAATGGAGAGATTGCCAAAAGCAATAGGTTCTGGAGCTGATAAAGTTATATTTGATCTTGAAGATGGCTTAGCAGACGATAAAAAAGCTATAGGAAGATCTAATTTTGTAGATTTAGCCAAGAGAAATTATGACGGTCATTCAGATAAATTGTTACTTAGGATTAATGCTTTAGATACTGAAGAGTATAAAGAAGATATCAAAATGTTGAAATCTTTACCCTCACTTCCTTATTCTATAGCAATTCCAAAAATAGAATCAGCAGATGAATGTAGAATATTTTTAAATGATATTGAAAAAAAGATTTTAATTTTACCTCAAATAGAAACGCCTAGAGGGATAGCTAACATTGAAACCTGGGAATGTTCTGATATAGATTTTTCTGGGATTGGATTTGGTTCGGCTGATTATTGCGCTTCAACAGGTGGAGATATGGGAAAAGATAGCCTTGCTTACTGTCGAGGTAAAATAATAAATGCAGCAGCTTTATACAACACTCTTGCTTTAGATGGTGTATGGCTTGATTTTAAAGATGCAGATGGATGTAGGGCTGAAACTGAGTTCGTAAAATCAATGGGTTTTAAAGGTAGGTTTGCAATACATCCTGACCAAATTAAACCAATACATGATGCTTATAATCCTACAAAAGAAGAATTGGAATGGGCAAAAGGCGTATTAGAAGAATCGAAGACCGCAGGAACTGGAGCATTTAAATTTCAAGGTAAAATGGTAGATGCGCCAGTTTTAGAAAGGGCTCGTTTAATAATATCTAGGGAGGATTAAGATGGACGAAAATACATATGGAATTAGAAAAATAGGGCCACAAAGGTATAGAGAAGACCCAGGCAGATATTTTGAAGACTTTGAAATTGGTGATGTTTATGAACATTGGCCTGGTAGAACAGTTACGGAAGTCGATAATATATGGTTTACTAACCTTACTATGAATACTCATCCCATTCACTTTGATGCTAATTACGCGTCTAAATCTGAATTTGGAAAGTACCTTGTAAATTCAGCTCTTACTTTGGCATTAGTTACTGGAATGGCGGTAAGTGGTACTAGCCAGAAAGCTATCGCAAATCTAGGTTGGGAAGAAATTAAAATACCAGCTCCAGTATTTGTTGGTGATACTTTATATTCTGAAACAGAAGTTTTAGATAAAAGACAGTCTAAGTCTAGACCAACTCAAGGTATTGTAAGAGTAAGGCATATTGGAAAAAATCAAGATAAAGTCATTGTAATGAATATGGTTAGATCTTTTCTTGTGGCAAAAAAAGGTCACAGTATTGTAGATAAAATTATAGATGAAACGGCTAATTAAAGGATATTAAATTATGAATTCACCTCTTACTGGAGTAAAGGTGGTTGCCTTTGAACAATACGGCGCAGGGCCATTTGGAACACAATATTTAGCAGACTTAGGGGCGGAAGTTATCAAAGTTGAACCTGCTGGTACTAGTGGAGATTATCTCAGAGATATTGGACCTTATTTTATAGATGGAGATGATAGAAATTCTGCCTCAAGTATTTTTTTCCAATCTTTAAATAGAAATAAAAAAAGCATTACTCTCGACGTTTTATCTGATGAAGGTAAAATTATTTTAGAAAAACTAGTTCAAAGTGCAGACGCTGTTTGTAATAATTTAAGAGGAGACGTTCCAGAAAAATTAGGAATAACTTATGATCAGCTTAAAAAGTATAATAAGGCAATTGTCTCTGCTCATTGTTCAGCATACGGAAGAGAAGGGCCAAGAAAAAATTGGCCAGGGTATGACTACTTAATGCAAGCTGAAGCGGGATATTTTTCTTTAACAGGTGAGCCTGACGGGCCTCCATCTAGATTTGGTCTATCTGTTGTTGATTATATGTCAGGGCTCACTATGTCTTTTGGTTTGGTAAGCGCTGTTTTATCGGCAAGATCTACGGGTTTAGGAAGAGATGTTGACGTTAATTTATTTGATACGGCTATGTTCAATCAAACTTATATGGCGGCATGGACTCTTAATTCAGACTTTAAGAGTGAAAGATTAGAAAGGTCTGCTCATCCTATATTAGTTCCATGTCAATTATATAAGACAAGTGATGGCTGGATATATCTAATGTGCAATAAGGAAAGTTTTTGGCCAATACTTTGTCAAAATATAGATAGAGAGGATTTAATTCAAGACCCCAGATTCGTAAATTTTAAAGTAAGACAAGAAAATAGAGATAATATTACCAAAATTCTTGATAAAGAATTGATGAAGAAAACAACTGCTGAGTGGTTAAAAAAATTTGGTGGAATTGTCCCATCTGCTCCAATATTAAACTTAGAAGAAGCTTTGCAAAATCCATTTTTAAAAGACAGGCAAAATATTCAGCATCTTAAAACTAATCGAGGTATTGATATAAGTTTGTTAAAAACACCTGTGCATATGTCTAATTCTATCATGGAAGATAAAACTGCTCCAGAACTCGGCGCAGACACAGATAACGTTTTAGAAGAAGTTGGTTTTACAAAAGAAGAAATTAAAATTTTTAAAAATAACGGTATTATTTAAGAAAGTAGATAACACATTAACTAATTAAATTACATTCAATCAGATAATGGTTTACTTTAGTATATTACACTATATTTTAAGATTCTTAATATTTGGAGGAAATTTAATGAAATTTACTAAACTATCACTTTTAGGTGCAGCTAGTGCTGTTGCCTTAACTTTCGTAGCTGGAACTAATTTAGCAATAGCTGACGGACACAAAGTTAAACCTATTAAAATGAGATGGGCTTCAGATCACTCAGGCCCTCCTCATCCAGCAGCAATTGCAGAAGTGTTCTTTGCTGAACAAGTCGAGAAAAAAATACCTGGAAGTAAAGTTCAAATTTATTGGGCTAAATCTCTTTACAACGTTCCTAAAGGAACTCAAGCCTTAACTAAAGGTAACTTAGAGATGATGACTGGACAATTTGGTAAAACTTCAAGTGTTGAGCCTTATGCCAATACAATTGTTGGTGCAGGAAAGCTAACAACACCTGGTGCTATCCAAGGTTTAGATGGAACAAAGACATATGGTCAGTTAAAGAAAGTATTTAATGACAAGCATGGTATTACGCTTTTCGGATCAGGTCACTTAAGTATGTATATGGGTGCAGGCGCAGTTAAAAGTAGAATGTTAGTGCCAGCAGACTTTGCAGGTAAGAAAATAAGAAGTATGGGTCCAGCTGAAAATGCACTGTTAGGTTCATTAGGAGCAAACGCAACTACAATGTCATTTGGTGACGTTCCGCCAGCACTTCAGACAGGTGTTATTGATGGATTGTTAACAAGTTTAGGTGGTTTTAATGCTACTAAAGAGCAAGCTCCTTATTTTACAGTTGCAGGTATCAACGGTATTGTTGGTGACTATTACTGGTTTGGCGCTTCTAACAAGTGGTGGGCAAAACTTTCCAAAGGTCAACAAAAAGCATTGAGTGATATCATTGTAAATGACTTCATTCCATTTCAAAAAGCTATCAACTTTTGTAATGATAAGAGAATGGTAGACAAGTACAAAGTAACTGATGTTTCAAAAGCAGGTATTTATATTATGAACCCAACTGAAGCTGCTGTTTTACAAAAAGCTGAGGGTGGAGCCACTAATACTTGGATCAAAACTAAAGTTGACGCCGCAGGTGGTAAAATGGTTGACCAGTTTACAGCTGAAGCAAAAGCTCTAGTTGCTGCTAACCCAATGGGTTCTGCTGCTTTAGAAAAAACAGATTGTACAGCCTTTGCTGCAGACTTTGCAAAGTATGCAAAAGGAAGTCCTCTTCATAAGAAAAAAGCAAGAAAATAATTTTATTAAAGGCCTGGAAAAGTCCAGGCCTTTTTTTTAATATGAAATAAATATGAATAAATTTTTTAAAATATCTAATTTAATAAAACAAAAAATTGAACTGTTTATGGGTACTGCTTCAGCTTACCTTATGATTGCAGTAACACTTTTTGCATTAGCAGAAATTATTAGAAGATATATATTTGGCGTTGTTTATGAGTGGGGGCAGGATGCAGTAATATATGCTATGGTTTCTTCAGTCGCATTATATATCTGTGTAACTCAAGTAAAAAGAGGGCATCTTGTTATGAGTGCTGTTCTCCAGCTTTTAAGTGCTAAAGGTTTTCACAGAACAGTTGGAGCTTCTCAAATCTTTATTTCTCTTTTTGTTTCTATATTTACGGGATCTTTAACTTACACAGCAATTTCTACAATAGAATATTCAATTCATATTGGAGAAAGAACAGAAAGCTTGTATTTTTATATGTGGCCGTTTTATTTTATTCTTGCATTAGGTATGGGCTTGATGTGTCTTGTTGCTTTTATTCAGTTTATTGAAGATATAGATTCTTATATTAAAGGTGAGCATTTTACAAAAAAAATTGAAGCGGCAACTGATGTTTAACGCTACTAAAAAGGAAATTTAAAATGTGGTCTTTAGGGGGATCTTTATTTGGGTTGTTATTTGCTGGAGCTCCTATAGGAATTGCACTAGCAGGAGCGACAGCATTATTAGTTACTTTTGACGACTTCCTTACTTATAGTACATTGTTCGAAGCTTTTTTTAGTTTTTTAACTAAATATACTTTAGTAGCAATACCTTTCTTTATTTTTGCTGGCTTTTTAATGGAAAAAACTGGACTTGTTGGAGGTCTTTTTAAATTTGCTGATGCCCTAGTTGGCTGGGTTCCAGGAGGGTTTGCCTACGCTACTCTATTAGCAGCTGTTTTGTTTGGAGCTATCTCTGGATCTTCTACGGCTATGGCCGCTGCTATGAGTGTTATCGCCTATCCAGAATTAGTTAAAAGAGGATATCCAAAATGGATGGCTGCTGGTGTGATTGCATCTGCAGGTGGAATAGCTTTGTTAATTCCACCAAGTATAACTCTTATCTTGTTTGGTGTAATTACTGAAATGTCAATTGTTGATCTTTTCTTTGCAGGAATTATCCCTGGTATAATGTTGGCTATTAGTGATGCAGTTATAATAGTAAGTGTTTCTTTATTTATAAAGTTACCTAGAGGTAAATTTGATTTATGTGAAGTTTGGAGATCTTTTAAAGAAGCAATCCCAGCTTTATTAATGCCTGTTATTATATTGGGTGGATTATATGGAGGACTATTTACTCCTACTGAAGCTGGTGCTGCAGCAGCAAGTTATGCACTTTTTTATGGTTTAATATTTAAATGGAAAACTTTTATAAAAGAATTGATGCCTACAACTATTAGAACAATGAACCTTACAGCAGTTGTTTTCTTCCTTTTGGGTTGTGTTGGAATTTTTCAATTTTATCTTGCAAACATGGGTTGGCCAATGATGATTGCTGAATGGGCTGGTGAGTTAGGTTTATCAAAACATGGTTTCCTTTTTGCTCTGATGGGGTCGTTATTACTTTTATCTATGTTTTTAACTGGTGTTGCTATTTTAGTTTTAACAGTTCCAATATATTTTCCAGTAGCTTTGGCTCTTGGAGTTGATCCAATACATCTTGGAATATTGACAGCTTTATGTATCGAAATTGGGAGTGTAATTCCACCAGTGGGGTTGAATTTATTTGCAGTAAGTGGCGTAACAGGATTACCTGTTACAACTGTGATTAAAGGATCGTTTCCTTTTTGTATTTCAGACACTGTAGTTTTAGTGATTGTTTTATTATTTCCACCTCTAGCATTAACATTACCAGAACTTTTAGTGGTATCTCATTTTAAGTAATTAGTTAAAATACTATTAGCATAGTCTAGAAGGTTATTATCGCTTCCAAATTTTGTAACTAGTTGACAACCAATTGGTAGATTATTATCGCCTTTAAATAAAGGCAACGTGATACAAGGGTTACCTACTATAGACCAGGTTGTGTTAAAAATAGGAGAACCAGTATATTCTAATCCTTTTAGAGCTTCTCCTGGTGCGCTAGGTGTAATTATTAAATCAAAGTTATTAAAAATTAAATCAATTTGATTTCTTAAAAAATCTAACTTTTTTAGTGATTTCCTATATAAATCGTTAGTCACATTATAACCGTCGCTTAAACGACCATTTCTTAAAATTTCACTTAATTCGTCATATTTATTAAAGCGTTCATAAGAAATAGATCTCTTAAATTCATAACCACTGATGTCTATGTGCAATTTGTCAGCAGTGCTAATCATCTCATCTAAATTTAAATCTATGATGTTTATTTTGTCTGATTGCATTTTTAGCAGAAATTCTTCTAAATTATTTTTGGTTGCATTATCTGTTTTTTCCCAATGTGGAGTTTTAACAAAACCCACTTTAATATTATTTAAATTAATTTTTCTTGGGGTTATATTTTTTTCTTCAAGTAAAATAGATCTAAATAAAGAAATATCTTCAACTGACCTAGCCATAATACCTAATGTATCTATTGAAGGTGAATTTGGTAATATTCCAGATTTATCAAAATCACCATATGTAGGTTTATACCCAATTACGCCACAATACGCTGCCGGTCTGATAATAGAACCAGTAGTCTGCGTACCAAGACAAATAGGAGCCATCATATCTGCAACGGCGGCTGCTGATCCAGAACTTGAACCTCCTGGAGTATGTTCTAGGTTATTTGGATTAGCAGTAGGCCCTGGCGCTCTATGTCCTAGCTCTGTAGAAACAGTTTTCCCTAGAACAATGCAGCCAGCATTTTTAGCAATTGAAACAGAGCCTGCGTCACGAATTGGAATATTATTATTATAAAAAGATGTTCCAAGTCCAGATGGTAAGTTGCTGGCATCAATAATATCTTTTATTCCAAATGGGATTCCTATTTTATTGCCGTATTTAGGTTGATCATATTCTTTTGCTTTTTTAAGAGCATTTTCATCATCTAAATATGCCCAGGCATGCACTTTAGGTTCTTTTTCTTTAATTCTTTTTAAACAACTTGAAATCCATTCATGTACGGATAGTTTTTTTTCTTTAATTTTTTTAATAGCAACTGTAGCTGAAAATTCATAAGGCTCTGTCATTGTATTTTCTTTATAAGTTTCAAAGTAATTACAATAGTATTTTTTTTTTCGTTTTGTATAATTAAATTTTAGTTTAGCATATTAATAAATATATATGGGGATATTTATGCATAATATTACTGAAAAATTTGCTGATTTTTGTGAACAAATTGAATTTAAAAAACTGCCACCTGAAGTTATAAAAAGAACTAAGTTATTGATTTTAGATACAGTAGGGATAATAATAAGAGCAAGGCACGATGCCGAATCAACACCTAGTTTAATTTCATCTATAGAAAAGTTAGAGTTAAATAATGGTAGTTGTAATGTATTTTCAGATAATACAGGTTATACACCAAGTGCTGCGGCTCTATTAAATGGAAGCTTAGCTCACTCGTTAGATTTTGACGATACACATGCAGAAGCTTCTCTTCATTCTAGTGCACCGATTTTATCTGCAGCATTAGCCGCTGCACAGATGCAAAATTCATCTGGGCAAGATTTGATAACAGCATGTGTTTTAGGATATGAAATACAAATAAGGCTAGGATTGGCAGGAGGGTCTTCTGCGCATTATAAAAGAGGGTTTCACCCAACTGCAACATGTGGAATATTTGGAGCTGCAGCCGCAGCTGGTTATTTGATTGGTTTGAACAAAGAGCAATTTATTTCTGCTTTTGGAATAGCTTTAAGTCAATCGGCTGGTTCTATGCAATTTCTTGCTGATGGCGCTTGGACAAAACGTTCGCATGTTGGTCAAGCTGCTCAAAACGGGTTAAATTGTGCCATAATGGCTGGAGAAGGATTTAAAGGTCCAGCTAACGCATTTGATGGGAAATGGGGTTATTTGCATTCTTATGCTTCTGGTGGTGATATTTTAAAAGCTTTAGATGGATTAGGCGAAAAGTATGAAACTTTGAATCTAGGTGTTAAACCTTACCCTTCTTGTAGATATAGTCATGCTGCAATTGATGGTCTTATTGAATTTAAAAAAGAATTAAATTTCTCATTAGAAAGTTTAGATGATGTTGAAATAGGGTTGTCTGAGACAGCTTTAAATATTATTGGATATCCAGAATTAGATAAAAGAAATCCTAAAAGTGTAGTTGATGGTCAATTTTCTATGGCATTTTGTGCTGCAGTAGCATTAAAAGGCGATGATTTAACATGGGATGATTATAAAACCCATTTAGGAAATAGTGATACTCTTTCATTATGTAGTAGTATAAAAGTTAACCCTGATGAAGATGCTGAAAAACACTGTCCAGAATATATGAGCGCAAAGGTTAAAATAATAGTTAATGGAGAAAAGCATGAAAAATTTATCAAGATTCCTAAAGGAGAACCAGAAAATTTTATGAGTGATGATGAATTTATTTCAAAATTTACAAGCTTAACAGAACCTTATTTGTCTTCACAAAGAATAGAAAAATTAACTGACCTAATGATGAGAATGGATAATGTTAATACCGTTAATTCTATTTTTGAATTAAGCCAAATTGATATTTAATTTATTTTAGGAGTTGTTTTTATGAATGAACAAAGTGTTATTGAGGTTAAAGCTTCTTCAAGTGTTTTAGAAGAAGAAAGGTTGATACTTGATACTATTGATAAGTTTCTTGAAAAAGATGTAAAACCATTTGTTAGAGAATTTGAATCAGAGGATAAATATCCTAAATTGATTGCAGATAAAATGGCAGAATTAGGGTTGTTCGGTGCAACTATATCGCCCGAATATGGTGGATTAGGCCTTTCAGCTGTCACTTATTCTAAAATTGTTGAAAATGTATCTGCAGTATGGATGTCTGTGTCAGGAATATTTAATTCTCATTTAATCATGTGTGCTGCTGTAGAAAGATTTGGTAGTAAACAAATGAAAGAATATTATCTGCCTAAATTTGCCTCAGGAGAAATAAGAGGAGGAATTGCTCTTACTGAACCTGACTGTGGAACTGATCTTCAATCAATAACAACGAAGGCTGTTAAAGATAATGATAGTTATATTATTAACGGTAATAAAACTTGGATAACAAATTCGGTTCAAGGAAGTGTTTTAGCTGTTTTGGTAAAAACGGACTCAAAAATTAAACCTGCTCATAAAGGTATGAGTTTGATTTTAGTCGAAAAGAAAGATGGTTATGTTGCAAGAAAGTTAAAAAAACTTGGTTATAAAGGTATTGATACAGGTGAAGTTCAGTTTGAAAATGTTAAAGTTTCAACTTCTAATCTTATTGGAGAGATTGAAGGGGAAGGACTAAAACAAATATTAGCTGGTTTAGAGTTAGGAAGAATTAACGTCGCTGCAAGAGGCGTTGGACTGGCAAGAGCTGCCCTAGAAGATTCTATAGCTTATGCAAAATCAAGAAAAACTTTTGGCAAACCTATTGGTGAACATCAATCAATTCAAATTAAACTAGCAGAAATGGCAACCAAGTTAGAGGCGTCTAGATTATTAACTGAACAAGCAGCTATTGCTTATGATTCTGGTATTAGATCTGATTTGCAGGCTGGAATGGCCAAATTATTTGCTACAGAAACTGCATTGTTTAACTCTATAGAAGCTATGCGTATCCATGGTGGATTTGGTTACTCTCCAGAATATAATATAGAAAGATATTATAGAGATGCACCTTTATTAGTTATAGGTGAAGGTACCAATGAGCTACAAAAATTAATTATTGCTAAACAGTTAATTTCTGACAGCTAAAAATATAGTTTGTAAAATATTAAAGTTGCAAATGTACTAATGCCAATTATCAGGCCAAGTATTGGTTTCTTAGGAAAGCAAAGGAAGGCTACAATTCCTATAATAAAAGCCAATAGTCTGTCAAATAATCCTGTAGAAGCAAGAGCTCCGGTAGGAAAAAAAATAATTCTAAGCATTAAGCCTGTTGTCATTGCATATGCAACAGCATTTATCCATTTAAAAAAATTGCTATCTTTCTTAATCTTATTGGATAAGACAACTCCAAGAAATCGCCATACAAAAATTCCTAGAGCTGCAGTAAAAAGAAGTATCCAAGGCATTAAGTATTGTTTTGTTATCAGGTTTTCAAGCATTCTATCTACTCTTCCTTTGAGTAATATCGGCTATTAAGCCGATACTTCCTCCAAGAAAACCTGAAATTATTATGCTCCAATCACCTATATATGGAAAAAGAATTGGTCCAATTATACCTCCACTGATAACGGCGACTCTATAAAATAAATCAGTAGCTCTTAACATCAAGATAGTTATGTATAGAGGCATTATAAAGACTGGAATTGCTATTAAGTGTGTTGGAAGAATGTCAAATAATTTAAATCCAATATAAGTGCCTAAAATACAAATAGACACTAGACCTAAACTCAATCCTTTGAAGAATGGATAAAGATCATCTGATTTTAATTCTTTACTAACTCTTATTAACTCGGCCCATCCCGTAGGACTTATAAAGTGCGCCCAAAACACTTTTTTAAATAATGGTATTTTTGAGTTATCTATATTCATTAATTTTATTCCAGATAAAACTAGAAAAAACTGTCTTACGTTAGCAAGGAGAATAGTAGTAAACATTAATAATATTGGGGCGCCTGCAGTATAAAGAGATACAAATATAACCATACCAGGCATACTCCAAAGAACTAAAAGTGAAGCCATACAAAGATATATATCAAGACCTGCTTCTCCCGCATATACACCAAAGCCAAGCATGGCTGAACTCATTCCAATACCGGGAAAGCTGTATCCTGTTAAAAGACCATATGAAAAGTTATTAGATTTTAAAAATAATTTTATTTTAGCAAACATTATATTGAAAGATTTCTTTTTAATTCTTAGCTATTAGATCAATTTCTACAGAGGCACCTTTTGCTAAGCCAGTTACTCCAATACAAGTCCTAGCAGGAAGTTTATCAATATCAAAGTAACTTTTATATACTTCATTCATCTGATCAAAATCTTGAAAATTAACAAGATAAATTCTAACAAATGTAACTTTTTCTAATGAAGACTTGGCTTCTCTAAGGACAGTTTTTAAGTTTTTCATAACTTGATGAGTTTGTTCTTTTATATCGCCACTTATAAGAATATCGGGATTTTCTGGTAATGTAGGCATTTGACCAGTAACAAAAAGAAAATCACCAGCTCTTACCGCATGACTGAATGGTCCTACTCTTTTAGGTCCATTTTGAAAAACTAAATGTTCAATATCCAATTAAAAACTCCATATTTATATTATTTGTTGTCAAAAATTTTATTTTTTCTAAACTTACATTGTAAAGGAGAGTTTTCAATGAGATTTAAAAATAAAACAGTATTTATTACAGGGGCAGCTGGAGGTATTGGTCGCCAAACGTGTATCAATTTTGCAAAAGAGGGTGCATCTGTCGCTGTCTCAGATATAGATCTAGATATGGCGAATAGAGTAGCCGAAGAAATAAAATCATCAGGAGGTGAAGCAAAAGCTTTTAAGTTAGATGTGACTAGTCAACCTGAAACAATAAAAGCTATGGAAAATACTTTTGAAACTTTTGGAAGTTTAGATATAGCCTTTTGTAATGCAGGCATTAGAGAAATTATCCCAGCGCTTGATTTGACAATAGAAGAGTGGAGAAAAATTATAGATATAAATGTTACAGGAGTTTTTATCACTGCTCAAACTTTTGCACGTCATTGTGTTAAGCATAAATTACCAGGTAATATAGTTATTACAGCCTCTACTTTAGGTGTAAGTGCAGCAAATTCTAGATGCGCTTATACAACTTCAAAGCATGGAACAGTTGGAATGACAAAACAATTAGCGATGGATTTTGCTCAATATAAAATTAGAGTCAATGCGGTTGGTCCAGGTGTAATTAGAACGCCACTAACTGAAAGGTATTTTCAAGATGAAGAAACATCCTCAAGAGTAAAAAATCTTCATGCTATGAAGCGCTGGGGTGAACCTTCTGAGATATCTAGCGCTGTCATGTTTTTAGCTAGTGATGAAGCAAGTTTCTGTACTGGTTCAACTTTGATTGTTGATGGAGGATGGACGGCGGGAAAAGAATTTTAGCTATAAGATTTCATCTAAAACTGGATATAGATATTTTAAAAACTCCTTGGGGTTTTCACTCATAGGAAAGTGACCTACATTCTTCATTTTTATCATATTGACACCAATAGTATCAGCTAATGACTTTGTTTCTTCTGGAGTTGCGGAATAGTCATACTCTCCGGTCAATAGAAAAATAGGACATTTGGAATTATCTATTTCTTTAATTTTGTCACCAATGTTTCCATCAAATTTATAAAAAAATAAATCTCCTTTAAATACTCCCGGCCCACCTTGCATATAATGCCACATTGTTTCAAAACGTTCTTCTTCTGGACTTGTCGGTGCCATAAGACCATATGCTATAGCTCCACAAATTTCTCCACCATGAACATCTTGCCTGTGAAGCCAATCTATATCGTAATATGGGTCTAAATGTCCTGCACTTTGTAATCCTATCAATGCTCTAAATTTTTCTTCATGATCACTGGCAAGATGTAAAATAATTCTACCTCCTATCGAACATCCCATTACAACAGGATTAATAAGCTCTAGGCCATCAATAAATCCTAATATTTGAGAAATGTATGACTTAGTTGATAATTTATAATGACCAATTTTAGAACCTTCAGGTGGAGACGATTTCCCATGCCAGGGCATATCAAAAACAATAACTCTAAAATTTTTTAGAATTTTCGCATCATTTAATAGGGCTCTATATTGTCTTCCATCAGAACCAGCTGTATGAAGACAGACGAGAGGAATGCCTTGTCCTGCCTCCTCCCAGTATATTCTATGATTAACGCCGTCAAAATTAAAATTACCATAATGACCAGTTATAGGTTCTATTTTTATTTTCATTATATTTTTTCTTTCGGTCTTAACGAAGCCAATAAAAGTTTAAAATATAATAGATGAGACATAAATGGATGAAGATTTCCATCTATTTTTAAAACCTTTCTTCTAAGCAAAGCAATTAGGTCATGTGAACCAGGTTTTGGAATGGCTTTTAAGAACTTATTCCATTCTTCAAGAGGTGCAGTTAATTTAAATGTATAACTAGGCATTATAAAGGGTCCATTTTTTACTTCTGAAACCATCCCTTTTTCAATCTTTATTATGTATTCTTTATCTATAGTACTTATCATAAAATTAGCATTAAGGTTTAGCGCCATAATCTTTAGGGAATTTCTAATTTCATTTATTTCAGCTAATTGATTAAACATAATGGTCTCATTTAAAATTTTTAAATAAGTTTTACATATTCTTTATATAATTCAAGATAATATTAATTATTTAATTTATTTTAGAATAATGAATTTGTTATAAACATTATGTAATTATTGATAACAAAAAATCTGAAGCTATACATCAATGTAAGACTTGCTATAATCAAATATATTTAATATGTTAATTAAAAAAATGGAGATTTAAATGAATGGTGCTGAAAGTCTAGTTCGAACTCTTTTAAAGGGAGATGTAAATGTTTGTTTTAGTAACCCAGGTACTTCAGAAATGCACTTTGTTGGAGCACTAGATACAAATCATGATATGAGAAGTATATTATGTTTGTTTGAAGGTGGTGCGACAGGCGCTGCAGATGGTTATTATAGAATGAAGAGATCACCAGCGTCTACATTACTTCATTTAGGACCAGGATTGGCCAATGGTCTCGCTAATCTTCATAATGCTAAAAAAGCACATTCAGGGATTGTTAATATAGTTGGTGAGCATGCTATTGACCATATTAAGTTAAATGCACCTTTAACATCTGATATTGAAGGTATAGCTCGTCCCGTTTCTCATTGGGTTAAGACAAGTCTTTCATCTAAAGATATTGCAAGAGATGGAGCCGAAGCAATCGCAGTTGCTAAGGTGGCTCCAGGACAAATTGCAACTTTAATTTTGCCAGGTGATACTGCTTGGAATGAAGGTGCAAATTATGATGAAGAAAATATTACAAATAATTTAAATCAAGTTTCAAATCAAAAAATTGAAATAGCTGCAAAACAGTTGAGAGATGCCAAGAAACCATTGATTTTAGTTGGAGGTAGCGCATTAGAAGATGATAATTTCATTAATATTGCAAAAATAGCTGAAAAAATTGGTTGCCCCGTAATGACTGATTGGTTTAACGCACGTATAGATAAGGGGCAGGGGAGAATAAATGCGGTAAGAATTCCATATGTTGTTGAGAAAGCTGTTAATGTTTTAAAAGAATTTGATACTATTTTAATTATAGGAGCTAAAAAACCAGTCGCCTTTTTTGCTTATCCAAATAAGCCAGGTATTTTAACTCAAGAAAATACTAAATTTATTGAATTAGCCGAATTGTCAGATGATATTTCAAAAGTGGTAAGTTCATTAACAGATATATTTGATGCAAATAAAGTAGTGCCATCTACTATTTCAAAACCTAATTTACCTGAAATTCCAAAAGGAGAAATCAATACTACTACTTTGGGTATGGTTTTAGGTGCATTAATACCTGAAAATGCAATAGTAGTAGATGAGTCAGTTACTACTGGCAGAGAGTTTTTTGCTCAAACTGCAGGATCTCGACCACATACCTGGCTTAATAATTGTGGTGGGTCTATTGGTTTTGGGCTTCCAGTTGCTACAGGTGCAGCTGTCGCTTGTCCCGATCAAAAAGTTATTGCATTAGAAGGTGATGGAAGCGCAATGTATACGGTTCAATCATTATGGACTATGGCTAGAGAAAAGTTAGATATTACTGTACTTATTTTTGCAAATCAAAGTTATAAAATTTTACAAGGTGAATTAACAAATGTAGGTGTTATTAATCCGGGAAAATCAGCTTTAGAAATGTTGTCTTTAACTAATCCTTCACTTGATTGGGTTTCACTATCTAAAGGCATGGGGGTTGATGCTGTCCGGGTTGATAATATAGAAAGTTTAGTTTTATCATTCAAACACGCACTTAAGCAAAAAGGTCCTTATCTTATTGAGATTATGATATAATTAAAAAATTAATTACCTGATAAAACTTCGATAGATCTAGTTATTTAGAAATAATTAAATTAAAGGTTAAAATATTACTGATACATTTATAATTTTAATTATTTTATGCGCAGCGTTTTTACATGCTTTATGGAATTTTATTTTAAGAAGCTCCAAAGATAAATTACTTAGTATGACTTCAGTAGTTCTTGGTCATTTACCTTTGGCTTTAATAGGAATTTTTTTATTTGGGTTACCAAATATTAATGGTTTATATTACATATTAGTAAGTGCATTTTTACATTTTTTTTATCAAGTTTTTCTTTTAAATGCATATAAATATGGTGAGTTGTCAGAAGTGTATCCTATAGCTCGTGGGGCATCACCTTTAATTATAACAACACTAAGTTTATTTGTTTTTCATGAAAATATTTCTTTTCTTGAGATATTAGGTGTAATTACTATTTCATTTTCGATTTTACTTTATGGAATATGGCAATATTTAAAAAATAAATCTAATATCAGTGGCTTTTGGTTAGCAATAATTACAGGATGTTTTATTGCTTCTTACTCTATTGTTGATGGGTTGGGAGCAAGGGTTACACAAAATCCCATAAGTTATTACAGTATAATGACTTTGATTAATGGAATTATTTTTGCAATATTTGTTCGATTATATTCTCCAGGGACATTGAAACGCGTAGTATATGAAGGTAAAAGTTCGTTTTTAATAGGTGGTGCGGCTTCATACATTGCTTACGCTATAGTAGTATGGGCCTGTTTGTTTCTTCCTATTGCTGTCGTGTCTTCAATTAGAGAAACATCAATATTATTTGCTCTATTATTAGGAATTTGGTTTTTAAAAGAAAAGTTTAACTTAATTAAAATTATTTTGATAATAGGTTCTTTGTTGGGTATTATCTTGATGAGGTTAGGTTAATTTATTGGTTTAATTTCTAACTAATATTATTATATAACACTGTATATAAATACTATTATCAGATATTATTAAACGATCTTCAATAAGGTATTAATTTTGAATCTAGAAAACAACCCCAATGAAATTTTTATATTAATAGGCGTTGCTTATTTTATTGCTGGAATTGTCAAGGGAGTGCTTGGAGTTGGACTCCCTACGACTGCTATTACAATTATGACTTTTTTTATCTCACCTTTGGTGGCATTAGGTCTAAATTTAATACCAATGACAGTTTCTAATATATGGCAATTTAGTAAGGCAGATAACCCTAAAAAATTAATGAAAAACTATAAATATTTTGCTTTTTTTCTAGTGCTTTTTATCCTTGTAACAGCTTTCTACGCTAATGTTATTGGTGATAATATAGTTAGATTAATATTTGCATTTGCAGTGTTTATGTTTGTTGGGGTTAATTTTTTTGGTTTTAATTTTAAGATGAAACCTGAACACGATAAATTTTGGCAAGGTGGGTTAGGTGCTATAGGTGGATTGATTGGAGGGGCAGCATCAATATGGGCTGTTCCGGTAACGATGTATTTATTGATGAAAAACGTAAAACCTAAACATTTTGTAGATGTAAGCGGTTTTTTGATCATGATAGGATGTATTCCTGTATCCATAGGTTACATAGCAACCGGTGTTTTCCAAGCAAATATGTTTGTGTTTGGGGCATTAGGATCTGTTACGGCAGTTATGGGTTTTCAATTGGGAGCAAAGTTAAGAGATAAAGTTGACCCCAAAACCTTTAAAAATATGCTTCTTATATTTTTCAGTTTTGCAGCAATAAAAATGATGATTCAATCATTAATTGGTTTTAATATTATTTAAATAATATTTATTTCAACTTTTGACAAACCCCCAACATCATAAATGATTTTATCACCAATTAATGGAGCTCGTGTTTTAATTACACTTCCAGTAATAATGACGCTTTCGGCAGGAATGGTTTTCCCCTGTGCAACCAATAAATTTGCTACCCATGACAAAGATACTAATGGATTGGCATCATTAATCATAGCGTCTTGAGGGGTCTCATTATTCCAATACAATTTAGAGGTAAGTGTAGTTAATTCTAGATCTTGCCAGTTTGGAAGTGCATCACCAATTACAATACCTGAGCACCAAGCATTATCTGCTATCATAGTTAAAGCGTCTATATTTGAATAATCAGCGTCTCTATCTATTATTAATTCAAACGCTGGAGATAAGCACTTAATGTATTGCTTAATGTTATTTTGATCAAACATACCCATTTCTAAATTTAATTCTTTTGACAATGTTACTGCTATTTCAAACTCTAAACCCAAGCCATGATATTTTTCTAATTCAAAGGTAGATGGACTACTTTTAATTTCTTTAGCAAATATACCACCTGCAATAGGATGATCTATCCCGCATAACTCTT
>CAZWGZ010000005.1:0-7721 GCA_964633395.1 uncultured Rhodobacterales bacterium | reverse complement strand
ATTTCTTTAGCAAATATACCACCTGCAATAGGATGATCTATCCCGCATAACTCTTGTTGTATTTTTGATGCTAAAGCAATCTTATATCCTCCTAATACACCTCTACCCGATTCTTTGTGAAAAATAGATTGCGCTTTATAAGCTTCATTAATATCAGATGGTTTTAAAGATGCTGGTAAATTTTGAAACGGCATTTTATTTTGATGTTGATCCAACATATATTTAGCAATTTGATAGATTTTATCCATTTAACACTCCTTCCAAAATTAATTGTATATTTAAAATACTGAAATATATCTTAACAAAATTTCTCTGTTATTTGATAGTCTTGTTTGATAATATATTGATATATTTTCTATTTATTCTTTAGGGGAAGATTTTGTTAGATAATCATATTATAAATATCACTAATCAAATAGATGAATGGTTAATTAATTTTAATCAAGCAATATCATCAAAGGCCAATAAAGAAACAGCTATTGAGTTGTTGGATGAATTATTTTTAGATGATTGCCATTGGAGAGATTTACTAGCTCTTACTTGGAAAATTCAAACTTTATCAGGTAAAAATAATGTAATAAATAAGATTTATGAGAGTGTTTTAAATGTTCAAGCTAAAGATTTTTTAGTTGATAAAAATAGAGCTCAACCTAGAGAAGTATCTAGAGCAGATAAAATAGTCATTGAAGTAATATTAACTTTTGAAAATAAATTTGGAAAATGTGAGGGGATAGTTAGGCTTTATAATGATGAACAAGAAAGTAGAAAACTTAAGGCTTGGAGTCTTTTAACTGCACTAGACGAATTGAATACTAAAGAAACAAAAAATAAAAACTTATATGAACATAATATAAAAGGTCCAAATTGGTTAGACTTGAGAAACGAAGAAAAATTATATAAAGATAGGGACCCTGAAGTAATAATAGTGGGTTGTGGTCAAGCTGGTTTATCTATTGCATCAAGGTTAAAACAACAAAATATTGATACTCTAGTAATCGATAAACATGAAAGAGTAGGAGACAACTGGCGCAAAAGATATCATTCTTTAAAGCTTCATAATCAAGTGCATGTAAATCATCTTCCATATATGCCATTCCCTCCAACTTGGCCTACTTATCTTCCAAAAGATAAATTAGCAGGATGGTTTGAATATTATGCTGAAAGTATGGAGTTAAATGTTTGGACTAGCACAACATTCTTAGATGCCCAATATGATGAAAATAAAAAAAAATGGAATGCCAAAATAAAACTATCTGATGGATCTATCAAATTGATGAGACCAAAGCATATTGTAATGGCAATTGGAGTTAGTTCTATTCCTAATAGGGTAAAAATATTAGGAATAGATAATTTCCAAGGTGAGTTAATGCATTCATCTGATTATATGAATGGGAAAGATTATAAAGGTAAGAACGTAGTGGTTTTTGGAACTGGAACTAGTGCTCATGACGTGGCTCAAGATTTATATGTTCATGGTGCAAATGTAAAAATAATTCAGCGTTCACCATCTATGGTTGTCAACGTTGAACCAAGTGCTCAGTTACCATATCAATTATATAGCGAAGGTCTTAGCACAGACGATTGTGATTTAATAACAATTGCAAGTCCGTTAGCTGTTTTAAAAAAAACTCATCAAATGCTAACTGAAAAAACTTCAAAAATTGATAAACCATTACTTGATAAATTAAAAAATGTTGGGTTCAAACTTGATTATGGACAAGATAATACGGGCTGGCAATTTAAGTATTTAACAAGAGGGGGAGGGTATTACTTTAATGTTGGCGCCTCTGATTTAATTGCTGATGGAAAGATTAAAGTAATACAATTTTCAGACATTTTAGACTTCACTAATTCTGGAATAAAAATGAAATCAGATGATGAATTTCAAATAGATTTGATGATTACAGCGACTGGCTATAAAGGTCAGGAGTATGTGGTTGAAAATCTTTTTGGTAAATCAGTCAGTGATAAAATTGGGCCTATATGGGGATTTGACGAGGATACCCAAGAACTAAGAAATATGTGGATTCAAACTAAACAGCCTGGACTATGGTTTCATGCAGGAAGCTTGGCACAATGTAGGATATTTTCTAAATTTTTGGCTTTGCAAATAAAAGCGATTCAAAAAGATATACTTAGTTAATATTTTGAATGTTTTTAGGGTCTAATTTTTACTCCGGTTGTTTCTTCATAAGAAATAGCAACTTTACTCATATCAGCATCTAAGCCAAATTCTTCTATTGTTTTATTTAGAAGATCTTGGGCTAGTTTTCCAAGAGGCATATCTATTTTATTTGAATGAGCTATTTGCAAAGCAACACCGCTATCTTTTTTCATTAAACCAGTGCTAAAACCTTGAAACATTTTTCCTGAAAGAATGTTATCCGGTAATGTAATTTCTGTTGCGTAATTTCTACCAGAGCTTTTTTGAATTATATTTACAGCTTTTTCAGGGTCTACTCCATCTTTAGCTAACATTGAAATTACCTCGAAAGTAGCCATTCTACATATTAAATTCAGTAAGTTATTCCCTGCTTTTATGGCATGTCCAGAACCAATCTCTCCTGCATAAAATATATTCGAACTTATATCATCCATAATTGGCTTAATAACAGAAAACTGTTTCTCAGTCCCACCAATCATTATTGCTATATTTCCTAAATGGGCTCCTTTTGGTCCGCCACTTACAGGAGCATCTATAAAGTTAATATTGCTTAATAGGAGATTTTTTGAGAGCTCTCTTGTTATGTCAGGTTCACCAGTAGTCATATCAATAATAAAGCTGTTTTGTTTAGCTGTCCTGAGAACACCATTGTCACCATTAATAACTTTTTCAACTATTGAACTGGTTGGTAAACACAAAAAAATTCTATCAGTATTTGATGCCACTTCTGCAGGACTTAGACATTTTATTGCACCATGTGAAACAAAAAAATTTAAATTTTCTTCCTGCAAATCATAAACATATAGTTGATATTTTTTCAATAACCTTTCAGCTAATGGTCTGCCCATATTACCTAAGCCTATAAATCCAATCTTTTCCACAAATAGCTTCCTTAGTTATTTCAGTTAATTTAAGAAAAAGTCCCTTGTATATTTTTTATAAAGCAATCACGAGAACTAATTTGTTCATACCACTCCTCTAAATTACTTAACTTTGGATGAGGTATTGGAAGAGATGTGTATCTATAAGTAGCAACGCCTAATGAAATATCCGCCATACCAAATGTGTCATTTATGATAAATTCACGGTTTTTTAAAAAGTCATTAAGAATTATAAACTTGTCATTTAGTAGAGTTATATTTTTATTAATTAAGTCATGATTCCTATCTTCTGGAGCAGTTCTTATTAGTCCCCAAAAGACAGGTGTCATATTAATTTGTAAATCAGTTGATTGAAATTCCATCCATTGATCAGCAATAGCAATTTCGTTTGCATTTGTAAGCTTATAAAAATCTGAATACTTTCTATATAGATGCCTTACTATGCTATTAGATTGTGATATTATTGAACCATTATCATTTAAAGTTGGAACTATAAGTTGTGGGTTTATTTGCTCATAGTTTTCTACATTGACTTTGCCAATAGATCCATGTTCTTCATGCCATTTAAATTCTAAATTTAACTCACAGAGTGTCCATGATACTTTTTGGACGTTAATAGATGTTCTTCTTCCATATAATTCAATCAAGTAATTTTCCTTTTATTTCATTATTGATAACTCTGTAGAAGTTAAGTTATGAACAGCAATAGAGTTCCTATCAATCAATGTAGCAACTTTTGGACCGATATCATTCATCCAATCAGCGCTTTCATAAACAGCTTTATATAACTTTTCTTTATGCTCTTTATTCTCAAAACGCCTAATCCAAACGTATGTGTTTCCTTTAGTTTCAGAGTTCATAATTCTTTCACCGTTTTGTATAGAAAATTCGTCTGAGCTATCCATTACAAAGCTACCATGAATAACCATTCCATTTTTAACTTGATATGGAATAATAGTATCTTCCATGAAGCTTAACCATTCTTGCATTTTGCCGGGTAAAACTTGATAAATTCTTAATTCAAAAAACGCACTCATAAACTCACTCCACACAATTAATTAATTTTACTTGTTAACTTTATATAATTAAATTTAATTTTACAAATTTTCATACTTAAAATTTTAATTTATATTAAATCATTGAGTTTGATTTTAAACAATATACTTTCATATAATGAAATGTTGATGGAGAAAGTATATGGATTTTGGAATAGGATGTTTTGTTGGAAGGATTTGGGATAAGAACAAAGCTGGTCCTTGTCTGGTTACTATCAGAAATGAGCATGTTTATGATATAACTTCTCCTAATATTCCAACAATGAGGGATTTATTAGAATTAAATGATGTAAAAGGATATCTAGATCGCAATATTGGAGAAAAAATAGTTTCGGTACAAGAGTTGTTGATATCAAGTTTAGCAAGTCAAAATAAACAATTTTTTCTGATTGCTCCATGTGATTTTCAGGCTATTAAGGCCTGTGGAGTAACTTTTGCAAAATCTATGGTTGAAAGGGTTATCGAAGAAAGAGCCGCAGGGGATCCAAAAAAGGCTGAAAGTTTACGTGGCTATATTGGTGGATTAATAGGAGATAGTCTCCAGGACATTATTCCTGGATCGGATAAATCTCTGGAAGTTAAAAAAGCACTTGTTAAAGAAGGATTATGGTCTCAATATTTAGAGGTTGGTATTGGCAAAGATGCAGAGGTATTCACTAAGGCCCAGACTTTATCTTCAGTAGGATATGGAGCAGAGGTTGGATTACATCCAATCTCAAATTGGAACAATCCTGAACCTGAAATAGTGTTAGCCGTGAATAGTAAAGGAACTATTCAAGGAGCCACATTAGGTAATGATGTAAATCTTAGAGATGTTGAAGGTAGATCTGCACTATTATTAGGGAAAGCCAAAGATAATAACGCTTCTTGTTCAATTGGTCCATTTATCAGAATATTTGATGAAAGTTATACAATAGCAAATATGAAATCTGCCCATATTAACTTGAATGTCGAAGGAAAAGACGGATATATATTAAACGGTTCAAGTTCAATGTCTGAAATTAGCAGAACTCCTGAGGATCTTGTAAGTCAAACTTGTGGTGCTCACCATCAATACCCAGATGGTTTTATGTTATTTTTAGGAACTTTATTTGCTCCTACAGAAGATAGAGACACTCCTGGAGAAGGTTTTACCCATAAAATTGGGGATAAGGTAACAATTTCTGAACCATATCTGGGAGAATTAATAAATTACGTAAATTTATCAACCAAATGCCCTAAATGGGAATTTGGAATATCTGCAATGATCAATAATTTAAGTAATAGAGGATTGTTATCAAAAGTATAAGGAAATAAATATGAAAGAGCTAATTGAAGGATCTTTGTCTGGAATTAAGGTTCTTGATTTTTCAACTTTATTACCGGGTCCTCTTGCTACTCTTTTTCTTGCTGAGACTGGTGCTGAAGTTATTAAAATAGAAAAACCTGATCAAGGTGATGAGATGAGAGAGAGTTATCCTAAATGGGGTAATCAAAGTGTATCTTTTTCTTTACTTAATAGAGGGAAAAAAAGTTTAACTTTAAATCTTAAAGATCCAGAAAGTTTAAATATTTTAAATCCTTTATTAAAAACAGCTGATATTATTGTAGAGCAATTTAGACCAGGAGTAATGAAAAGGCTTGGATTGGATTATGATTCCATTTGCAACATTAATAAAAAAATAATTTATGTATCAATTACTGGATATGGCCAAAATGGACCTAAAAGTCAAATAGCTGGGCATGACTTGAATTATATTAGCGATACTGGTTTATTGAGTTTAAGTATGGGAGAAAAAAATAATCCTGTTGTTCCTCCAGCTCTTGTGGCTGACATTGCAGGCGGTTCATACCCTGCTGTTATTAATATATTATTAGCATTAAGGAATAGAGATAAAAATAATGTAGGCTCTTTTATTGATATTTCTATGTCTGATGGACTCTTCCCATTTATGTTTTGGGGCTTAAGTTCAGGCTTTCATAATAATAATTGGCCTGGTAACGCAGACTCTCTTTTGTCAGGAGGCTCGCCTAGATATAATATTTATAGAACAAGTGATAATGGCTATATAGCGGCAGCACCTTTGGAGGATCGTTTCTGGAAGAATTTCTGTGAACTTATAGAATTACCAGCAAAATATATTGAAAAAAATTATAATCCAATTGAAACGATTCAAAAAATAAGAGCATTGATTAATTTAAAAACTAAAAAGCAATGGTCTCATATTTTTTTACAAGCTGACTGTTGTTGTTCAATAGTGAAATCTCTTGAAGAAGCTATGGATGATAATCATTTTAAATACCGAGAAATTCTTTCCAGAAAAGTATCAAATATTGATGGCAGCCAAATACCTGCATTACCAATACCTATAAATAATCAGTTCAGAAATAGTAAATTAATAGATGAAGCACCTGAGATCGGCAGCAGTAATAATGAATTTATTAATTAGGTATCTTGTGTTTTTATCATTAATTATTAAAAGCTAAAACTTGACGTTATTTTAACTTGTTGTCACAGTAATTTAACTGAACATGTTATATGTATATAAAACAGTTTTTATAATTATGATGAATGGGGGTTAATTATGAAAAGGCTAAATGATTTAGAATCTTATTGGATGCCGTTTACGGCAAATCGTGATTTCAAAAAAGATCCCAGAATGGTGGTTTCAGCTGATGGTATGTATTACAAAAGTGAAACTGGTAAAGATATAATGGATAGCGCAGCTGGTTTGTGGTGTGTAAATGCAGGGCATAATAGACCTGAAATAACCGCTGCTATTTCTCAGCAAGCTGCAACTTTAGATTTTGCGCCTAGCTTTCAATACGGTCATCCAAAGGCATTTGAATTAGCTAGCCGTGTTGCTGAATTATTTCCATTAGGATTAGATCATGTGTTTTTTACAAATTCTGGCTCTGAGGCCGTTGACAGTGCTTTAAAAATTGCATTAGCCTACCAACGGGTTAGAGGTAAGGGAACAAAAACTAGATTAATTGGCCGTGAGAGAGGTTACCACGGAGTTGGTTTTGGGGGTATTTCGGTTGGAGGAATGCCAAGAAATAGGCAGTATTTTGGAACTCTTCTAGCTGGTGTAGATCATATGACACATACACATCTTCCAGAAAAAAATAGTTTTACAAAAGGGTTGCCTGAACATGGTGATTATTTAGCAGATAATCTAGAGAGTATAGTTACACTTCATGATGCATCAACCATTGCTGCGGTGATTGTTGAGCCTGTTGCTGGATCTACAGGAGTACTTCCTCCTCCTAAAAATTATTTGAAAAGGCTAAGAGAAATTTGTGATAAACATGATATTTTATTGATATTTGACGAAGTGATTACTGGTTTTGGAAGATTGGGAAAAGCGACTGCTGCAGAATATTTTGACGTAACTCCTGATATTATTTCATGCGCAAAAGCTATAACTAACGGGATAATACCTATGGGTGCCGCTGTAGTTTCTAATAAAATATATGAAACTATGATGGACGAAGCAGATATGCCAATAGAACTTTTCCATGGATATACATACTCAGGACATCCAATAGCCTCGGCTGCTGGGATTGCTTCTTTAGATATTTACAGAGATGAAGATTTATTTAATAAGGCTGGAAAAACAGCAATTTATTTAGAAAATA
>CAZWGZ010000004.1:0-42431 GCA_964633395.1 uncultured Rhodobacterales bacterium | reverse complement strand
TTGATTAAAAGATTAAGTCTATGATTATGATGATCTATCAATGCTTGGGCACGTTTTGCGCCGTCTTTGAAAGGCCAATCATGACATGGAAAAACTAAAGTTTCAGATCCTATACTTTTGATTTCATTTAAGTACTTAATATATTCACCCAAGCGATCATCTAAAGGATCAAAAAAATTATCAGATATATTTGGAGATATTCTTGGTAGTAAAAAATCACCCGATAAGTATAAATTTCTTTTAGTATCTAATAAAGAAACATGTTCTGGTGAGTGACCAGAATCAGTTCTTACAGTCCATTTTCCATCATTAGATATAATCTCATAACCTTCTTTAATAACTTCAAATTCTGGAAGTTCATGTACTCTATTCTTATAAAGTCTAGTTGCAGGTCCCATTGCAATTAAATCTTCTTCACTCATTCCTGCTCTAATAAATACATTTCTAAAAATTTTTGCGTATTCATCGTCTGGCATTGATCTAAAAGTTTTAGCAGTAAAAAGTTCTTTTTCAGTAATATAACAAGGTATATTAAATTTTTCTTGAATCCATCCAGCCATGCCTATGTGATCAGGATGATAGTGAGTGATTAGTAGGCCTGATACTTTTTTGGATTTCATAGGCCCTTCAATTAATGCATTCCAATGATCAATCGAATGATCTGACTTAAGTCCTGCATCTATTATTAACCAACCAGTTGGAGTATCCATTAGAAATAAATTAACATGGTTTAATCTAAAAGGCAGTTCAAATTGAACCCAAAATAGATCTGAAGCTATTTGCTTCATTTCTCCAAATTTAGGTTTTGTTATTTCTAATTTAGTCATATGAATCTCTGAATATAAAGTTTATAAATTATTTTATTTAAGATGTTAATAATATACATTAATACAATTTAAGTTCTAGTAATTCTATTGTTTTATTTATAGAAGTAATATTGCAAAGTTAGATGATACAGGTTTAAAAATTTATGATTATATTTTGACACAATAAATTATTATTTTACAAGGAAGAGACAAAATGAATAATTCTTTAGAAGGCATAAAAGTCCTAGATTTAACTAGAGTATTGGCTGGTCCTTATTGTACGCAAATGCTAGGCGATTTAGGTGCTGATATCATTAAGGTTGAAAGGCCAGGTAGTGGAGATGATACTAGAGGTTTTGCTCCTCCTTTTTTAAAGGATGATAGTGGAAATGATACTGATTTCAGTGCTTATTATTGTGGAGCAAATAGAAATAAAAGATCTATTACTATTAACCTTAGTGAAAAAGATGGCCAAGATTTAATTAAAAAATTATTAGTCGATTGCGATATACTAGTTGAAAACTTTAAAACTGGAACTTTGGATAAATATGGTTTGGGATACAAGGATTTAAAATCTATGTTTCCTAGACTTATATATTGTTCAATAACTGGTTTTGGTCAGACTGGACCATATGCTGCTAGGCCAGGCTACGATGGTTTAATTCAAGCCATGGGCGGAGTTATGTCTCTAACGGGCGCTCCTGAGGGTGAGCCTACAAAAGTAGGAGTTCCAATTGGAGACTTAATGGCAGGTATGTTTGCTTCTGTCGGTATTCTGGCTGCTGTTAGGCATCAAATGACAACTGGCAAGGGACAGTTCATTGATATAGGAATGTTAGATACTCACGTAGCTTGGCTTGCAAATCAAGGGATGAATTATTTATCAACCAATAAAAATCCTGATAGACTTGGGAATCAACATCCTAATATAGTTCCATATCAGGTTATGCCTACATCAGATGGTTATATAGTTTTATCAATTGGAAATGATCCTACTTTTGAAAGATTTTGTAAGTTAACTGGAGAAGATCAATTAATTAATGATCCTAAATTTAAAACTAATGCAGATCGTGTTTCTAATAGAGATTTTGTTACCAACACTCTAAACGAAATTACCCA
Source organism: uncultured Rhodobacterales bacterium (assembly GCA_964633395.1). Lineage (GTDB taxonomy): Bacteria > Pseudomonadota > Alphaproteobacteria > Puniceispirillales > Marisalimonadaceae > CAJJBL01. The sequence continues at coordinate 40,506 of CAZWGZ010000004.1, read as the reverse complement.
AAAAAAATCTTCTAAGTGGTGGTTGACTGAGTTAGAAAAGCATAAAATTGGATGTGGCCCTATCAATACATTAAGTGAAGTTTTTTCTGATCCTCATGTTAAAGCTAGAGAAATGGTTATTGAAATGGAGCATGAAAAAACAGGAAAATCTCCTTTAAAACTAATTGCTAATCCAATAAAAATGGAAGAAACACCGCCTAGCTATAGAATTCCACCACCATTACTTGGTGAACACACAGATCAAATATTGTCAGACAACCTTGGTCTATCTCAAGATGAGATTAACATCCTTAAACAAAAAGGTATAATTTAGTCTTTTGTAAACTATATATAAATATTCAATATAGTTGTTGAGGGAGATAACTATACTAGTAAATGATGAGCCAAAATTTGTTGAACAGGATAAACTCAATTCTTGGGTAAGATTAAGTATTTTATTTGCAATGGGTGTTATTGGTACAGTCGGTATGTGGTCTGTTGTCGTTGTTTTGCCGGCTTTGCAAAACGAGTTTAACTTAGATAGAGGTAATGCAAGTCTATTATATGCAGCTACAATGGTTGGTTTTGGTTTAGGAAATTTCCTAATTGGTAAGGTAACCGATAGACTTGGTGTTAAAGTTCCTATTATTGTTGCAACTATATTATTAATTGTTTCGTACTTACTCGCTATTATTTCAAATCAATTCTGGCAATTGCTAGCTCTACAAGTTTTTATGGGCTTATCTTCAGCTACTTTTTTTGGTCCTTTTATGGCTGATATTGGAAATTACTTTAATAAGCGGAGAGGATTAGCGGTTTCGATAGTGGGAAGTGCTAATTATATAGCGGGTGCTATTTGGCCATTATTGATTAGTTATTTTTTAAGTTTTGGTAATTGGAAAGATGTATATCTTGGGATAGCAGTTATATGTTTTATAATTATGTTACCTCTAATTTTAATTTTAAAAGATAACAGAACTAAACATCATAATACTGATATAAATATAGATCTAGGGAATTCAATTAATGGTTCTTTTTCTCAGAAAAAATTACAGTTTTTATTAATGGTTGCTGGGGTAGGATGTTGTGTAGCTATGGCAATGCCTCAGGTTCATATTGTTGCATTATGTGTCGATAGTGGCTATGGACTTAATGTGGGAGCTGAGGTTTTATCTGTAATGCTTTTTTCAGGAATGATAAGTCGTGTTGCTTCAGGGGTCCTTTCAGATAAAATTGGTCCTATATTTACTTTATTCATCGGTTCTTTATTGCAAATGATATCTTTAGTTTTTTTTCTTCCTTTTGACAGTCAAAATTCATTATATATTGTTTCCTTTATGTTTGGTCTTTCTCAGGGAGGGATTGTTCCTGCATATGCAATGATAGTTAGGAAATACCTTCCTCTATCTGAAGTAGGAGAAAGAGTAGGTTTAGTTATTATGGCAACTATTGTAGGAATGGGTTTAGGAGGTTGGATGTCAGGTGAAATATATGATTTAACTCAATCTTATAAATTTGCTTTTGTTAATGGTATTATTTGGAATTTAATTAACATTTTAATAGTTTCATATATTATGTGGAAGATTGTATTTCAAAAAATAGAAACTAATTAGATGAGGATTAAAAATGAATAAAATAAAAGAATTATCAATTAGTAGCTATGAAATCACATACGAACTTTTTAAAATAATGATACCAACACTTATAGTTATTAAGATACTAGAAGAAATTGGATTTGTTGACATTTTAAATAAGTTCTGTGCACCTTTAATGCTTTTATTAGGATTACCTGAGGCTATTTCTTTAGTTTTTACTACATCAATGCTTACAAGCCCTTATGCGGGTTTGATAATTTTTTCAGGACTGCCTCTTGATACGTCATTTACAGCTGCACAAGCAAGTGTACTAGGGCTTTTAATATTATTCACACATTCCTTACCTATAGAAGTTATTATTTGTCGAAAAGTAGGAGTGAGAGCTCGTGCTATGATATTTGTTAGATTGGGACTAGGTGTTTTGTCATGTTATCTTTTAAATATTTTTTTTCAAGTCACTGGATATATGAATTATCCAGCCACAATTTTATTGCCTAGTTTGCAAAGTGCCCCAGATATTTTAAGTTGGGTTATGTCTCAGTTAAAGGGACTTGGTATGATATTTATTATAATCATTGCATTAGTATTAATTTTAGATTTTTTAAAATATATTGGTGTTGAGAAGTTAATAGAAAAAGCTTTAAAACCTTTTTTAAATTTTCTTGGTGTTGGTGAAAAGGCATCTACTATTGCAGTAGTTGGTGTCACTTTAGGAATTGGTTTTGGAGCAGGGCTTTTAATTAAGGAAGTAAAAACTGGTAAATTACATTACAAGGATGTGTTTGGAATTATAATTCTTATAGGGATGCTTCACAGCATAATTGAGGACACGGCTGTTGTATCTCTTATAGGTTCCAATTTAATTGTAACACTTTTTTTAAGAGCTGTTTTGACATTATGTATAGTTTACATTTTTATGAGGCTAGGTAAAAAATTTACTGAAGAATTTTGGCAAAAACATCTTACCAATTATAATATACCAGAGTATAAACCTAATTCTTAAGATGGAATTAATTTATTATCCCAAGCAAATATTTTGCCGTTATCATTTGTAGTTTTACTTTCTATTACGTATTTTAGTTTTTTAGCAGCAAATTCAGGGGTAAAATATTCTTTGCCTTGTTTTTGAAAAGGTTGAGATAACGGTGTATCGACTGTGCCTGGATGTAATCCAAAAATAATACTATTTGGGTTTAGTCTTCTTTGTTCAATTGACAAATTTTTTAAAATCATATTTAACGCCGCCTTTGACGCTCTATAAGAATACCAACCACCTAGTTGATTATCTTCAATACTCCCAACTCTTGCAGACAAAGCTGTAAATTTGGTTATTCTATCTTTATACAGAAGTGGTAGAAAATATTTGCTGATTAAAGCTGTAGGTAAAGTATTTGCTTCAAACATTTTTATAAATTTATCTGCGGAAAGATTTTTTATAGATTTTTCAGGGTTGTCCAGTGCACCTGATGCTACAATTATCATATCTAATTTGCATTCAATATCTTTAGCAGCGATTTCTAAACTATTTTCATCAAGATAATTAACTTTTTTTTTAATAATTTTTTTATGAATTAGGTTGCTATTGTTGTTTCTAGAAAAAGCAAATATTTTATTAACTTTGTTATTTTCAGCATATTCGATAGATAATGCATTACCTATAGACCCAGAACTTCCAAATATAGCGATGTTTAAATCTGACATAAATTAACCTTGTTTTAATTTGGAAAAAAATATTCTATTATGAATAACATTATTATTATTATTAAATACAGGTATTTTAAAATTTCATTTTAAAAAAAGGATAGTAACTTGAGTAACAACAGGCCACACTTTATTCTTGTTCATGGGGCATGGCATGGCGGTTGGGTATGGAAAGAAGTAAAGGAATCTCTTCAGAAGCAAGGTTATAATGTAACTTGTCCAACCCAAACGGGTTTAGGTGAAAGAAAACATCTATTATCTAAAAAAATTACTATAGATACATTTATTGATGACATAGTAAATCATATTTTAATAGAAGATTTGTCAAATATTATATTAGTTGGTCATAGCTTTGCAGGGAGTACAATCAGTGGTGTTGCGGATAGATTAAAGGTTAGGATTAATAGACTAATTTATTTAGATGCTATAATTCTATCTAATGGTCAATCTCCTTTTGATATAGCTCCAGATTTAATTGTTAAAGAAAGAATAGCACTTGCTCAAAATTCAGAAAACCAAATGTCTATTCCTCCTCCTAGTCCAGAAGACTTTGGAGTTTTTGATCAAAGAAAAGCAATTACATTAGCTAAAAGTTTAACCCCTCATCCTATTAGTACTTTTCAATCGAAGTTAAATATTACAAATGAAATAGGTAATGGATTGCCACTTAGTTATATTGTTTGTACTAATCCAATTTATAAATCTTTAGAAAGTTCTAGAGAAATAGTTCGTCTAAAAAAATGGCCAATATTTGAATTAAATGCATCTCATGATGCAATGTATACGCACCCAAAAGAAACTTTAAATTTACTTATGAAAATATGTAACTAATAAAATATTTAGAGGAGAAAATGATGTCAGTATGTATTACAGGTTGGGCTCATAACAAATTTGGAGTAAATCTTGGTCAATCATCTGAAAATATGATTGCTGATGTAGTTGATAAAGCTATAAAGCATGCTGAAATTTCTGTAAAAGATATCGATGCAATTTTTGTTGGAACGTTTAATAATGGTTTCCAAAAACAAGACTTTCATGGAGCCTTACCGGCTGTTGCTCAATTAGATTTAAGATATACACCTGCAATGAGAGTGGAAAATGCTTGTGCGACAGGCTCAGCCGCTATTCACACTGCAATGAATACTATTGAGGCAAAAAGAGCAAAAACAACTTTAGTGGTTGGAGTTGAAAAAATGACAGATACTGCTCCTGAAAAAGTTGGTGATATTTTGCTTGGTGCTAGCTACAGACCGGAAGAAGGTAATACGCATGGGGGGTTCACAGGTGTTTTTGGAAAAATTGCAGAAGCCTACTTTCAAAAATATGGAGATAAATCAGATATATTAGCTAAAATAGCAGCAAAAAATCATAAAAACGGATGTTTAAATCCTTTAGCTCATATGCAAAAAGATCTTGGTTTTGAATTTTGTAATACAGTTTCTGATAAGAACCCTTATGTAGCTCAACCTTTAAGAAGAACTGATTGTTCAATGGTTTCTGATGGTGCTGCAGCATTGATATTACAAGATTTTGATCTTGCTTTATCTGCTAAAAGAGCAATTGCTTTTAGAGCTAGAAGGCACGTAAATGATATTTTGCCATTAAGCAAAAGAGAAAAAACAGAATTTGAGGGTGCTAGAAGAGCTTGGAGCTATGCTCTTGCGGATGCTAAAATAAAACTTAATGATTTATCTTTTGTAGAAACGCATGACTGTTTTACCATTGCAGAGTTGATTGAGTATGAAGCTATGGGCTTAACAAAGATTGGAGAAGGATTTAGAGCTATTGAAGAAGGTTGGGTAGAAAAAGGTGGAGTTCTTCCCATAAATCCATCTGGAGGATTGAAATCTAAGGGACATCCTGTTGGAGCAACTGGTGTTTCACAACATGTAATGGCTGCTATGCAATTAACAGGTGAAGCAGGTGAAATGCAAATTAAGGATGCAAATTTAGCGGGTATTTTTAATATGGGAGGAGCATCCGTTGCTAATTATGTCTCAATTTTAGAGCAAATTCGTTAAATAAAACAAACTTTATTAAAACTCAAATAAATCAATCATTAAAATTTAACAAGATGAATAGACTAAAATCTATTCTTAACGTTCAACTACTAACTTAAGAATTTGTATACTTTGGGCTTCTTTTTTCTAAAAGCGCATCAATGGCTTCTCTATGATCGTCCATCATTTGTAGAATGCTTTGTTGACTAGCTGCCATTTCTAAAGCCTTATCTAAAGGTACATTCTGAGACATTCTCAATAGTCTTTTAGCTCTTCTAGATGCTTCCGGAGGTTGTTCAGCAATTTTTGTAGCAATTTCGTTTGCTTTTTTAAGAAGCTCTTCGTTACTTACAACTTGTGACACAAGCCCCCAAGCTAGGGCTTTTTCAGCATTCAGAACATCACATGTTAATATCATTTCATTAGCTCTAGAAAGACCAATGATTTTTGGAAGAAACCATGAACCACCGTCTCCTGGAATAATACCAATTCTTAAAAAACTTTCTGAAAACTTAGCATCTTCTCCTGCAATACGTATGTCACACATTGTGCATAGATCGTTTCCAGCTCCTATTGCATGTCCATTAATTGCGGCTACAACAGGAACATCTATTGAATTCATAGTCAAAGGTATTTTCTGTATACCAAACCTATACCAATCTTCAAGTTGGCTTTGTGACATATTATCCTTTGTTGTCATATCTTTTATTTCTTGGAGGTTCCCGCCTGAAGAAAAGCTTTTACCAGCTCCAGTTAATATCACACAACCTACATTTTTATCACGATCAGCTTTTTTAAAACTATCAACTAAACCGTCTATAATGTCACCAGATAGAGCATTCCTTGTGTCTGGTCGATTAAGAGTAATTGTTACGATACGCTTATTTTGTTCATATAAAACAGATTTAGACATTTTCTACCTTTTCATAATATCTTTTAAAATTAGTTGGTTAAATATTCCCATAAACTTAAATTAGTTTTTTCAAGAAAGTTTTTTCCTAAAATATTTTGCCAATATGTCTCATTTCCAAAATCATTTCTCCAACTATTTAAATTTTTTGTAAAATAAGATAGTTCATATTCTTTAGTAAAGCCCATTGCACCATGAACTTGATGAGAAATTGCAATTAGTTTACCGGCAGCTATTCCAGTTCTTATTTTTAAAATAGCTATGTCATCCAAGTTTGGCATTAGTTTATTTGTTATTTTTAGTGAAGATAAAGCAGCATTTGAAGCTGCTAATTCAACAGCCATTTCAGATATTTGATGTTGAATTGCTTGAAACTTTGATAAAGATCTTCCAAATTGAACCCTTTGTGAGCAGTAGTCTATTGATAAATTAACTACCTTTTCCATAGAACCTACCATTTGTGCTGATCTGACAATTGAACCAATATGATTAAAATTAATATCTAAACTTAATTTTTGTATATTTAAAATTTCACAATCCTTGATATTTAAATCAAATCTAGGTTCAGATAAAAAATTTTTTTTATTTTTTAAACTACCATTTTTATTTTCTATAAAAATAAAATGTTTAACATCATCAATTTCTTGAACTAAAATTATCTTGTTAGTTAAGTTTAAGTATGGAACAGAGAGTAAATTTCCTGAAATTTTATTATTAGTAATTTTAATATTTTGTGTATCTAGAGCAAAAGTAATCATCCCGGTCGGTGGCTCAAGATTTAATTCAGAAAATAAATAATTACAAATAACGGTTTCTGTAAAAGGGAGTGGGACGCCCATTTTGGCAGACATTTGAATAACAGGTAAAATGGAGGTGAAAGGTAAAGCCGATCCCAAAAAATCTTCTTTGACAATTATTTTCGTCAAGCCTTGTTCTTCAATATCCGTCCAAAGCTTCATTAAACTTGGATTATCATTGAAATCATATCGCAATTCATGTGTGATATATTTACTAAATATCTTTGAAGCGGTCTCTAAAATAATATCTAATTCGTTGATCATCTTAAGCCTAATTGTCTGGCTATTATACCCTTCATTATTTCAGTAGTACCTCCTCTTAGAGAATTTGAAGGAATTCTGAGTGTTGCGTCTTCAAATAAATTTTGTAATAAGCTAGGCCATTGATGAAGGGGAATAATATCAGACAATTCTCTTAATGACTCAACCATCGTTTTTTCAAATTTATTACCTAATTCTTTAACAAAAGCAGCTTGTGTTTCAGGAGATTGGCTATTTTGTAACATTGAAGCAACTGAAAAGCTCATTCTCCTTAGCGTTTGTAATTCAGCAATGATTTTACCAATTAAGTTTGAGCCCGATTTCAGTAAAACATTACGAAACTCACCAATAAAAGCATCTAACAATGTAAAGTGTGATAGAAACCGCTCAGGCCCAGACCGTTCTAGGGCTAATTCACCAACAACTTGAGACCAACCTTTGCCTTCTTCTCCGAGCAGAGCGTCTTTTTTTAAAATTACATTGTCAAACAATGTCTCGTTAAAATGTTTTTGGCCTGTCATATCTTCAATTCCATTTATACTTATATTAGGAAGAGATAAGTCAACAAGGAATTGAGACAAGCCTTCATGTCTATTATCTTTTAGAGCTGGGCTAGTTCGCGCTAACACAATCATATAGTTAGAAAGATGAGCACCAGTAGACCAAATTTTTCGTCCCTCTAGATTCCATCCATCATTTATTTTCGTTGCTTTAGTTTTTACAGAAGCCAAATCTGAACCAGAATCTGGTTCACTCATTCCAATTGCAAAGTAGCATTCTCCACATGTAATTTTAGGAATTATCAGATTTTTCTGTTCTTCAGTCCCAAACCTTAATATTTGACTTCCACTCTGACGATCCGCAATCCAGTGAGCCGCAACAGGTGCTCCAGAAGCTAATAATTCTTCTGTTACTATATATCTTTCAAGTGCAGTGCGCTCATGTCCACCGTATTTTTTTGGAAAAGACATACCTAACCATCCCTGAGCTCCAATCTTTTTACTAAACTCAGGATCAGCAGAAAAAACCCAGGCATCTGGTGAAGGTTTGAACTCATTATTTTGAATAGCCTTAGATAAAAACATCCTTACTTCTAATCTAAGATTTGACAATTCTTTAGTTTCTTGAATAGAAGGGAAATTAAATTGAGACATTATTTTACTCTTGATTAAAAATTTATTATTCAAATTAAGTTAGTTTATAAATAAAAAACGTCAATATAAAATCCAACTTATTTATTCACCTATATTGCGTTATACTAATTCATAACATAGAATTTAATTTAATATTTTTAAGGAAATAATAATGTTCTATGTTGAAGACGATATATTGGAAAGATTAAGAATAATAGCAACACCGACACTCGCTAATGCACTAGATGACATTGGTTTTAATGGAATAATGAATGATCTTCATCCTGCTGGTATAGGCATGTGTGTCGTCGGTAGAGCTGTGACAGTTCAAGAAGTCACTGGACCTTTTGGAAGCTTTTCTTCAGAAGACTTTAAGGTTGGCCATATGATTGATGAAGCTAATCCTAGTGATGTTATTGTTGTGGCTAATAATGGTGCTAAGGTTTCTACCTGGGGTGGCATGGCTTCATATTCAGCTAAATTAAAGGGTGTGGGTGGCCTTGTTGTAGATGGAGGTATTCGAGATAGAGAAGAAATCGTAGAATTTTCTTTTCCATCTTTTTCAAAGTATATGGTTCCAACTCCTGGCAAAACAAGAATTAAAGTTTTATCTATAAATGAGCCAATTGTTTGTGCTGGAGTTAGAGTAAGAAAAGGTGATGTTATAGTTGCTGATGGAACAGGAGTGTTATGCATACCTGCGGAATTTGCAGAACAGATTACTATTGCAGCTGAAAAATTTTCTAAAGATGATAAGCAGGCAATGGTAGAAATGAAAAAAGGTCTAAGTTTTATAGAAGCTCTTAAAAAGTTTTCAAAAATATAAAACTTTTACTTATTCGTTAGAGCAATTAGACCTCTAGAGAAAAAATCAGTTTGTCCAAAATTACCAGACTTAAGAGTTACAGAAATTGGCTTGTTTCCACTTGAGTTTGGAGACCAAAGGGCAGGTACGCCGGGAGAGATTTCTTTTCCTATTTTTAATTCTTCAACTCCTAAGCCTTTTATAATTGCACCAGATGTCTCGCCTCCGGCAGAAATAAATTTTCCAAAGGTATCTTTTACCAGTTTTTTTGATATTTTTTCAAAAAAATCTTCTATTTTATTAGCTAATATTTCTTGGCCAAATTGTTGTTGCTTTTCTGAAACCTTCTTTGAATTAGATGAAGAGTATATTAAAGGAGATAAAGTTTCATTTTCCTTTATCCAAACATAAACCTCTTCGACTAATTTGTTATTATTCATAACCTCATCTGGAGAAATATAAAAAGAAGGGTTATTTACCTTATAAATATTAATTTGGTCTAATGTTGCCCTTGAGCATGAGCCAGATAAAATTACTGCGTTACTATTATTTTGTGGTAATTCAAAAATATTCTCTGATAACAATCCTTTATTTTTATAAATTTTAGGAAGACCAAGTGCTATTCCAGAGCCTCCGGTTAAAAATTGTAAATCTTTTATACCATCACAAATAACGTCAAATTCTTTGTTGTTAGTTGTATCAACTATTGCGTATTTGATACCATCTTTTTTTAGAGATATAATTTTTTGTTTAATCTTATCTGATCCCTGATTAATAGTTTCAAAATTGATAAGGCCAACTTCTTTTTTAGTCTGATAATTAAGCCATCTGACTAAGTTATTATCCGTCATTGGTGTTAAAGGATGATCTTCCATTCCAGATTCATTAAGAGGTTTGCCATTAACAAACATATGCCCATAATAAACAGTTCTTCCTGCATCTGGAAACGAAGGGCATGCAATAGTGAAGTCTACCCCTAATTCTTCCATAAGGGCATCTATTACAGGGCCAATGTTTCCCTCTTTTGTTGAATCAAAAGTTGAGCAATATTTAAATATAAATTGTTTGCATCCACTTTCTTTTAACCAATTTAATGCACTTAAACTTTCTTTAACTGCATCCTTTATTGGTATTGTTCTTGTTTTAAGAGCAATTACAGCAGCTTCAGTAGTTTGTTTTTTGGCATCTTCGGGTGATAAATTAGGAATTCCTGCATACATAGATACCTGCATTCCTGATTTTTTAAGGTTGTTCGCAATATCTGATGATCCAGTGAAATCATCTCCAATTATTCCTAATATCATTATATTTAATCACTTTATACTATTTGTTTTGTAAGTTGAGATACTATTTTTTCTGAAACCCAAGGGGTAACTTCTTCGTTAAACGATAAATAATGTTCACTATTCAAGTGTATATCAAATGCATCTTTGTTAGTATAAATTTCATATAGGAATACAACATTTATATTTTTAGGGTCATGACATACATCAAATACAAGACAGCCTAATTCTAATTCAATAGAATCTTTTGCTTGTTTTAGAATTCTAGTTTTAAATTTTTCAGTATCTTTTTCATATGTAGTGAACTTTACAGTTATAACAAACATAATTTAATTTTTCCTTATTATTATAATGCTCTTTTTTGAACAGATTTATCTTTTAAAAGTGAAATTAAAACTCTACTTATAGTTTTTGTTCCCATATCTCCTCCAAATTCCATAGGACGAAGTTCATTTCTTTCAAAACCAACCTCAATAGCTGTTTCAATTAGTTTTGCTCCTTTTGCAGCTGATAAGCATTTATTTTTTTCTGAAAGATAATCAAGCATTAAAGATGAACTAAGTATCGTTGCAAGAGGGTTAGCTTTATCTTGACCCATTATATCAGGTGCGCTCCCATGCGCCGGTTGAAATAATCCATGTTTATCTCCAATTTCCGCACAAGACGCCATGCCCATTCCGCCTACTAATCCACCGCCAAGGTCTGATAATATATCTCCAAACATGTTTTCCATAACTAATATATCGTATTCCCAAGGGTTTCTAATGAGGTTTAACGCCATAGCATCTACGTAACAATGTTCAGTATCAATATCAGTAAAGTTTACTTTTCTTTCATCAAAGATTTTTCTAAAAAATGCTTGAGATCGAAATACATTAGCTTTATCAACGCAAGTTACTTTTCCTATTTTACCTTTGTTTTTTCTTTGTCTTGCTAATTTAAAAGCAAAATCATGCAATTTTTCTGTCGTTGATCTTGTAATTCGCATTATATCTTGAACTTCTTGATCGTTATCTACTGGGCATCTGTTATGAACAGCTGCTGAATAAAACAACCCTTCTGTAGACTCTCTTAATATAACTAAATCAATAGTGCTTGCGAGATTATTGCTTAATCTATTTGTGATGTTCGGATAAGCTTTAACAGGTCTAACTCCAGCATAAAGTCCAAACATTTCTCTAAATCTTAGGTGAGGACAAATTTCGGTTCCATCTTCATGCCTTATAGTTGGAAGCCCAATTGCTCCTAAAAAAATACTATCAGCTTTATCAGCCTTTTCTTCTCCACCAGGCTCAACATCTTTGCCCGTCAAAGCATAATACTCTGCTCCTGCTTTTATGAACTCCCATTCACATTTAAAACTACCAACAATATCTGATGTAATATCAACAATGTTAGTCGCGGATTGTATTATATCTTTTCCTATGCCATCGCCTGGCATTGTTGCTATTAAAAAATTATCTTTAGCCATATATAAGCTTTCCTCAATATAATTTAAAACCAGATTTTATTTCAAGCTAACAATTTTTTTAGCAATTGTAAAAGGTCGATTAAAAAGATTAAAGATTATGAAGATTTTTAAAAAAAATGGTGTGAATGAATCAAGTTAATCTTGGGAGAAATAATTTGAATTCATTCACATGATAATGATTATCATTATTATAAATATTGTCAAGTCAATTTATATTAATTTTAATTATCGTTATCATTCGCAAATAAATTCAATTAAAACAATGACTTATTTAATTATTTAGTTTAATATTATTTATCAGTTTTGGGAGTTTGTTTGTTTAATTTTCTTTATTATAAAAAATATCATGATTTATCAGATAAAGAAGTTCTTGCGCTTGCAATTTATGCAGAAGAAGAAGATTCGAGAATCTATCAACAATATGCTTCTCATTTTTCAAATGAATTTCCAGAAACGGCCTTATTATTTCAGCAAATGTCAGATGAAGAAAATGAACATAGGAGGCAGTTATTAGATTTATTTAAGTTAAAGTTTGGAGACGTTATTCCTTTAATTAAAAGAGAGTACATTAACGGTTTTTATAATAGACGTCCTATTTGGCTTATTCAAAATTTAAAGTTAGAGACAGTTAGAAATGAAATTACTAAAATGGAAGATGAGTCAGCAAAATTTTATTATCATGCGGCTCAAAAATCTAAAGATCCTAATGTTAGAAAACTACTTGGTGATCTAGCTATTGTTGAGAGTAAGCATAGTAAAAAAGCACAAGTAAGAGCCATGAAGGCTCGAAATTCTATAACTGGAATCAATGAAATCAATAAAGATAAAAAACAATTTATATTAACTTGGGTCCAACCTGGATTAGCAGGCTTAATGGATGGGTCCGTATCAACCTTAGCTCCAATATTTGCTACTGCTTTTGCAACTGAAGATAGCCATACAACATTATTAGTTGGCTTAGCTGCATCAATAGGTGCAGGGATATCTATGGGTTTTACTGAAGCTGTTCACGATGATGGTATTCTTTCAGGAAGAGGTTCTCCCTTAAAACGAGGTTTATCTTCAGGCGTTATGACCACTCTAGGTGGATTAGGGCATGCATTACCTTATTTGATAACAGATTTTTATACTGCGACATTGGTAGCTATAATTTTTGTTTTAGTCGAGTTGTGGCTCATAGCCTGGATACAAACAAAATTCATGAAAATCAAATTCTCAAAAGCTATCTTTCAAATTGTATTTGGGGGCGCATTAGTTCTAGGAGTTGGGATTTTAATAGGAGCAGGTTAAAACTTTTATTTTAGAATGCTCATATTAGTAATTATTTTATAAACTCTCAGTATAAATAGACACATATAGATAATCTTAATTGCACAAAAATAATATAAAAAACACTTGATAAAGAATAGACCTATGATAAGGTGTAATAATAATGCTAATCATTATCATTATGATAACAGTTATTATTATTATAAACATATATATAAAACTTAAAAAAGGAATCTTTCATGAATTATCTTAATATATCAAAAGTGAGCTTTAAAAAGGTTCCATTAGGAAGCATTCTTGCTTGTTCCTTAGCTTTTGCATTATCATCTTCTCTATACGCTGCTGGTCATAAAAATGGATATGGTCCTTTTCCAGTAACTGTAAAAGGGTACTCAGGTTCAGCAACAAACTCAGTGTCATATGGTGGTCAAATCGCGAGACATTTATTACATAACAATTTGAAAAAATTAGCATCTGGTGGAAACCCTAATGATCCTACAAATGCACCAATGAAAAAAATGATAGTAAATTTTTCAGGTAAAGATGCAGGTAGAAAAATATTAAGTCCAACTAGTAAAGATAAATTTCCAATTAAACAAAAAATGGTTGACGAATTATCAAAAAAGAAAAACTTATCTGGAAAAACATATCAAGGTGTTATGCCTGCATGGCCAGGAAATATGACTGGAGTGCAAGTTCTGAATCATATGATTAAAAAAGCAGGTAAAACATCTGGAGGCGTTGATACAAGAAATGGTTATAATTACCCACAATTGATATCAAAGTTTGCAATGGGGGCTGTTTTTTATAATCAGGCTTGTGATAATTATTTAGACGAAAAACTTAATGCAGATACAAAGCCAAATAATAAACCTTACAAAAAAGGTGCGGCCTATACCGGTAAAGAGCATGTTTGGGATGAAGCATTTGGATATTGGGGGGCCGCAGCTCATACAATGTCGCTTTCAGCAAAAGATAGTTATAATGTAGCAAAAGGAAAAAGTCTAAAGGCTGCTGACCATAACAAAGACGGTATGGTTGATCTTGCAAGTGAAATGACTTACGCCCATGCATATTATGCATCTAGCTTTGATAAAGGTGGAAAAACCAATTATCTTAAAACCGTTACAGGTGCTTTTATCGATGGAAGAAAATTAATAACTTCTGCTAATGGAAATAAATTATCAGAAAGCCAGATTATACAACTTAAATCCTATGCAGGAGAAATTTGTGATAACTGGGAAGCGGTTATAGCTGAATCAGTTTTTAAATATGCTGGATCAGTATATGGTGATATTGAAAAAATTGAAAAAGGAATGGCATCTGGTTCAAGTATTGATAAAGCACTATCAAATTATATAAAGCATTGGGGTGAACTTAAGGGATTTGCAATGGCTCTCCAGGCAGGTAAAGAAAACTTAGGCCAAACAGCTACTAAATTAAATAGGATGATGGGTTTTGGTCCATTAATGCCAAATTTATCTCAGGTTGTTGGAGTTGATTCATCTGGAAACTTTATTAAAGATCAAGGATCTTCTTTTGGATATTATAAACTTCATATGATTAAAATACAAAAATTAATGGTTGAAGCTTTTGGAGTTACTGCAAGATCAAAAGACAAAATGAGTGGAATGGCTGCGCTTAGTAAGTCACTAGGTACAAAAAAATCTGCTGAAAACGATTAACTTATACTAAACCGACCAGTTTTTAACTGGTCGGTTTAAGAAATTATCATGGATATAATATTAGAATTTATAAATAGACTTTACACTACTTTTGCCGACCCTCAAAAAAGAGTCTTTTTGGGTTATTTGATTGCAGCTATTTGTATATCTTTTTTTTGGCTCATGATTATAAAGAATAAAAATATATATGAATCAATGAAAATAATTTTTGATAAAAAAGTATTTTTTTCAAAATCATCCTTCTCTGATTACTCAATGTTGGTGATAAATACCTTATTATTGATTTTTCTTTCTCCCATTTTAATATCACAATTAGCAATAGCAAATCTGATTTATGAATTACTTCATCTACAAACTATAATTAATCCATTAAGAATGGAAATAAACTATATGTGGCTTTTACCATTTATATTTACTTTTTGTTATTTTGTTTTTGATGATTTTACAAAATTTATTACTCACACAATTATGCATAAGATACCTATATTATGGGCAATTCATAAAACACATCATTCAGCTAGAACATTAACTCCTATAACAGTGTTTAGAACGCATCCGCTAGAGGGTATAATTTTTATCTTAAGAAGTGCTATTACACAAGGCATTGTGATTGCTTTATTTTACTATGTGTATGGAAATAATATAAGTCTCGTAACAATTTTAGGAGCTAATGTATTTTCATTCTGGTTTCATTTAGCTGGCTCAAATTTAAGACATTCTCACATAAGAATTAGTTATTGGCCATGGTTAGAAAAAATAATTATTTCGCCAGCACAGCATCAAGTTCATCATTCAACAAAAAAAAGACACTTCAATAAAAATTTTGGTGTAACATTTGCAATTTGGGACTGGATATTTGGTTCTTTAAAAGTATCAAATCAACATGAAGAAATTAAATTTGGAATTTGTGAAAAAGAAGAAATTTACGAAAATAATATAATATATTTATATATTAGCCCTTTTATAGAAATTTATAAAATTATTATAAATTTTCTTCAACAAAATATACTTAAATTAAGATAATAAAATATACATTAATTACTTTTAACTTCTAGAACATAAGGTCATTGCATATGATAAATTTAACCAAGATAATTTTAATAGTAATTTCAATAATCTTTTTAACTAATATTGTTAGTGCACAGAGTATAAATATTTACTCTCATAGACAGCCTTATCTTCTTAAACCATTTCTAGACGCGTACACTCTAAAGACAGGCATAAAGTTTAAAACAGTATATTCCTCAAAAGGTTTAGCTCAAAGATTAGCTGCAGAAGGAAAAAATACTAAAGCAGATATGATATTAACAGTGGATATTGGGAGATTATATAGATATCAAGACCTTAATTTATTAGCTTCTATTAGTTCATCTATATTAGAAGAAAAAATACCTTCCTATTTAAGAAGCGAAGATAACACTTGGTTTGGATTGTCAAAAAGGACAAGAGTTATTGCTGTTTCTAAAAATCGGGTAAAGTCTAAAGCTATTTCTACTTTTGAACAATTAGCTGATACTAAATGGAAAGGTAAAATTTGTTCTAGGCCTGGAAGTCACGTTTATAACAGAGCTTTAATGGCTTCTATCATAGCAGCGCATGGCAAAACTAAAGCGATAAAGTGGGCAAAAGGGCTTGTAAATAATTTAGCAAAAAGACCACAAGGTAATGATAGATCACAAATTAAATCAATATTTTCAGGAGAATGTGATGTGGCTATTATAAATCATTATTACTTTGGAAAATTAACTTACTCCCTTAACGATGAGCATCGTGCATGGGCGAATTCTGCTAGAATAATTTTTCCAAACCAAGGTAAGAATGATAGAGGTGCACATGTAAACATATCAGGTGGTGGCATTGTTAAATATTCAAAAAACAAAGAAATAGCCCAAAAATTCCTTGAATACCTTGTTAGCGATGATGCTCAAAAATTATATGGTGAAATTAATTTTGAATATCCTATAAATAGTAATTCTTTACTACCAGTAAAACTTAAAGCTTTAGGATCTTTTAAAGAAGACAGTTTACCAATTCAAGAAATTGCTAAACTAGCTCCAGCGGCTCAAGAGATTATAGATATAGTAAATTGGTAATGTTTATATTTTTTAATTAAAAAAATTGTATCCCAAATAAGCTATTAAAAGCCAAATGAGCCCTTTTATTAAGAAAAATAGAAAAATAAAAAAACCAGTTTTTTTAATAATTTTTAAATTAAGTAGTTTTAACATTGAATATTTATATTAAACTGTTTGGCCACCATTGACCTGTATTTCTGTTCCATTAAGATATGAAAAGGAATCTGAACACATTGAGTGAACAACTGAAGCCACTTCGTCTGGTGTTCCAAATCGTCCCATTGGTATTTTATTTGTGAGCAATTTTCTACTATTTTCACTTACCATAGAAGTTTCAATCTCACCAGGTGCGATTGAATTAACTCTTATACCATGTTGACCAAGGTCAGATGCCATTTCACGAGTTAAGGACTTCAATGCAGCTTTTGACGTTGCATAAGCTGGGCCAGCAAATTGGTGAACACTATCACTAGCAATAGAGGTAATGTTTATGATCATACCTTGTGCTAATTTAAGATTTTGATAAACAGCTTTAGAAATTATTATAGGAGCAAAAAAATTAACATTAAAAACGTCTTTCCATAAGTCTATCGGTGTTTCAAGAAACCCAAGCCTAGAATTATCGTCACTTTTAGGAGAAACTGCGGCATTATTAATAAGCGCTTTGACTGGACGTCCATCAAGAAAATCTGTTAAGTCAATCATTACTTTATCTAGAGATTTTGTATCTTCTAAGTCAACTTTAAAGTGATTATGCTTTTGAGATCTCCAAGGACATTCAATGGCGACTGAAGATCTAGAGCATGTAATAACTGTCCATCCGTTGTCCCAAAATTTTTTTGAGGTTGCGTGACCAATGCCTCTACTTCCTCCAGTTAAAATTATTATTTTATCTTCCATTAAAATTCCTAACCATGATACTGATAATCATTATCAAATAGTAAATTGTAAAAAGAATATTTACAAGTAATAATATTAAAAACATTAATTATTATTTTTTAATTTTTTTACCGAACAATTCTAAACGATGATCAACTAATTCATAACCCATTTTAAAGGCAACTTGTCTCTTCATTTCTTCTAATTCTTCATCTTGAAACTCTATTATTTCACCACTTTCAACATCAATTAAATGTTCATGGTGTTCTCCTGCCTCTTCATACCTAGATCTTCCATCTCCTATATCTAGTTTTTCAATAATGCCAGCTTCTTCAAATAATTTAATTGTTCTATACACAGTTGCAATAGAAATAGATCTATCCTTTTCAACAGCTCTTCTGTACATCTCATCAACATCAGGATGGTCTTCAGAAGCTTCAATTACCTCTAAGATAATTTTACGAGGCAAGGTCATTCGCAATCCAATTTTTAAACATTTTTCATAGAGTTCTGCCATATTTTATTCTCCATTTTCGTTGGAATTATATAACGTATATAATGATTTAAAAAATTTTCAATTTAATTATTAATAATAATAGAACTAAAAAATTATCTCTTATGTGATAAATTAATAGCCTTATTTAATACTATAATAGGTATAATTCCAATTAATACAATAAAAAGTGCTCCTAGTGCACATTGTTCTAGCATTTCTTCTTTTGCGTATTGGTAAACATAAGTAGCTAATGTTTCAAAATTAAATGGCCTTAATAATAATGTCATTGGTAGTTCTTTAAAAATATCAACAAACACTAATAATAGGCCAGTAAGAATTGATGGTCTTATTAATGGAGAAACAATTAATAATAAACCTTTTTTAAAAGAAGCTCCTTGCATTCTACTAGCTTCCAATAAGTTAGGAGGCATTCGCAAAATGCCAGAATTAATAGAACCAAAACCAATAGCATTGAATCTACAAACATAGGCAAAAAGTAATGCTGAATAAGACCCAATTAATGCTATATTCCAGTCCAGTGTTAGAGTGAAAAAAAGTGAATTTAATACTTCTTGAAACATTGATAAAACAACAGTGGTTCCAAGAGCTAGTATCACGCCGGGAAAGGCATAACCACTTCCAGCTGCAATTGAAAAATAGGTTAGGTTTTTACTAGCATGATACCTTACAGATACCGCTATTAAAAAAGAAATTAAAATAATTAATAAAGCACCAATTAAAGAAATAGATAAAGAATTAATAGAAATTTCTAAAACTTGAAAAAAAGAAGAAACATCAAAGTTGTCAAAAGATAAAAAAATAAGAATAAAAACTGGTAATATGAAACCAATCAAAATCGGAAGCATACATATAGAAAAATATAAAATATTTTTTTTAAGGTTAACTTTTTTCAATTTCTTCCCAAAGTGTTGTATTTTAGTATCATTAAATTTTTGTCTTTTTCTAGCACTCAATTCAAGACCAAGAAGGACAACGATAAATGTAAAAGCCACTAATGATAATTGAGATGCCGCACTTAAGCTATTCATTCCAAGCCAAAGGTTAAATATACCTAGTGTTAATGTTTCTATTGCAAGATACTCAACTGTCCCAAAATCAGATATAGTTTCCATTAATACTAGAGATAAACCTGCAATAATAGCTGGTCGAGCTAATGGAAAAGCAACATAAAAAAAATCTGATTTACCATGTATTTTTGCAAATTCTAAAAGGTTCCTTGGTGTTGAATTAAATGCAACTTTAGTAATGAAATAAACATATGGATATAAAACAAAAGACATCATAAAAATTGCACCAGGCATTGAACGGATTTCTGGAAAGTAATAATCTTTAGATGATTGTAAATTAAAACTTTCTCTAATAAGAGACTGGACTAAACCTCCATACTCTAAAAAATCAGTATAACAATAAGCAACTATATATGCAGGAATAGCGGCGGGTAATAAAAGAGCCCATTCAATTATATTTGATAAAAAAAAATCATATTGACTAATAATCCAAGCGCATGAAACGCCTATTAATAGTGTAAAAAAAGCGACTCCCAACATCAACAAAGATGTATTAAGTAAATATAAAAATAATTTAGTATTGACTAGATGCTTCCATATCCCAAAATTATCTTGATAAGACATAATAATAATAGCAACTATAGGTAATAGCAGTAAAAAAATTATGAAAAAAGATGAAATTTTCCAAAAGTTTAAATTACTAAAGAGCCTAATTAGCATGCTTTTGACCATATGATTGCTGAGCAAAAAAATATGTAATTTGATTTTATCATTAATTATCATTTAGTATAAAAAAATATTTTATCATAAATTATCAAAAAAACTTACTAATTTTATTTTATTTAGTATCTTTTGAGCCAATAAGAAAAGTGTTATCATTAAAAAATAAAATTGAAAGTTAAAAAATGTATAAAATAGCAGTTATTCCTGGAGATGGAATTGGACCAGAGGTAATTAATAGCGGCGTTCAAGTTTTAAAAGCTTTATCTCAAACTGAGCCAAATCTAATAATAGAATTCACAGAATTTGATTGGGGTGGAGATTATTATAGAAAAAATGGCATAATGATGCCCGAAGATGGGGTAGAAATGCTTAAAAGCTATGACTCTATTTACTTTGGATCAGCTGGAGATCCTGATATCCCCGATCATATAACATTATGGGGGTTAAGACTAAAAATATGCCAAGGTTTAGACCAGTATGCTAATTTAAGACCTGTCAAATTGCTACCTGGAATATCTTCTCCATTAAGAAATGTGAAAGAAAAAGATATTGATTGGAGTTTTATAAGAGAGAACTCTGAAGGTGAATATTCAGGTATTGGTGGAAGAAGCCATAAAGGTTATAGTCATGACACATCTATGGATGTTACTCTTTTTACAAGACATGGCGTTGAAAGAATTCAGAAATACGCTTTCGAAATCGCTAGATCTAGGCCAAGAAAATTATTAACTCTAGTAACTAAGTCAAATGCTCAAAGACATGGAATGGTCATGTGGGATGAAATTTTTGCAGAGTTATCTCACGATTATAGGGACGTAACTACAGACAAAATGCTTGTTGACGCAATGACTACACGAATGGTTTTAGATCCCAAAAGTATAGACACAGTAGTAGCATCTAATTTACATGCTGATATTTTAACTGATCTAGCAGCGTCTTTATCCGGTTCAATGGGTATAGCACCTACTGGTAATCTAGATCCAGATAAAAGGCATCCTTCAATGTTTGAACCAATTCATGGTTCAGCTTTTGATATAATGGGAAAAGGTATAGCTAACCCAATTGGATCATATTGGTCTTCTGTAATGATGTTAGAAAGTTTAGGTGAGGTCAACGCATCTAAAAGGTTAATGTTAGCAATTGAAAAATTAACATCAGAAAAAAAAGTATTACCAAAAGACCTTGGCGGAAAAAGTTCTACGCAAGAGATAACAACAGCAATGATTGATATTATTACAGGTAAGAACAAATAATATAATATTTAATTTTAATTATTAGGAATGATTTATGACAAAAAGCTATGTAAGCCATTTAGAATGTTCGATTACGGGTAAAGAATATGAGGCAAATAAAATTCATGGTTTGTCAGAAGCAGGAAGACCATTATTAGTTAGGTATGATTTAGATAGATTAAAAAAAGAAGTATCAAGAGACGATATTTCAAACTCAAAAACAAATGGTTTATGGAGATACGCTCCACTTTTACCCGTTGCAGATCCCAAGAACAGAATTACTCTTGGTGAAATCATTACACCTTTAATTAAACTAAAAAACTCTTTAAAAATTAATAAAAATACTAAAGGTGAAGTTTTAGTTAAAGATGAAGGTAGGCTTCCTACAGGCTCTTTTAAAGCAAGAGGTTTGTGTCTAGCCGTATCAATGGCAAAGCAATTCAAATTAAAACATCTTGCTATTCCAACAAATGGTAATGCTGGTGCTGCCATGGCTGCATATGCAACTCAGGCTGGGATAAGATCTACAGTTTTCTGTCCAGATGATACTCCTGATATAAATGTAAGGGAAATTCAGTCTTTGGGTGCAGAAACATTTCTTGTAAATGGATTAATTAATGATTGTGGAAAAATTGTTGGAGAAGGTAAAGAAAAAGTTGGTTGGTTTGACATATCTACTTTAAAAGAACCATATAGAATTGAAGGTAAAAAAACTATGGGTTTAGAATTAGCTGAACAAATGGATTGGGAGTTACCTGATGTAATTTTTTATCCAACTGGAGGTGGAACAGGTTTAATAGGAATGTGGAAAGCTTTTGCTGAGTTGAGGGAACTTGGTTGGATTAAAGGCAAGCTTCCAAAAATGATTGCAGTGCAAGCTGATGGCTGTGCTCCCATTGTAAAAGCTTGGGAGGCTGGAGATGAGCATGCACCTGTTTGGGAAAATGCTTACACAAAAGCTGCTGGGATAAGAGTTCCTGTTGCAGTAGGGGACTTTCTTATAATAAGAGCTGTTCGTGAAAGTAATGGTTTTGCAATATCTGTTTCAGATGAAGATATAATGGAAGCAAGAGATAGAGTTGCACTCACAGATGGCTGTTTTATGTGTCCTGAAGGTGCAGCGACAATGGTAGCCTATGAAAAATCTATAGCCAATAATTTAATTTCTTCTAATGATAAAGTAATACTTTTTAATTGTGCGACCGGTTTGAAATACCCTTTGCCAGAAGTTGTTAATAAAATTGATAAAAATGTTACTATTGATTACAAACAGTTTATTTAAAAGTTATCTGTGGTTGATTGAAAAAACTTTGAAGTGAGCACCAAATACAACAGGATCCAATTCTTTTTTATCAAGATACGCATTAAATTCATTTTTGATATCTTCAAGTAATGATTTTCTTCCCTTGCTACCTTCAAATTCAGCCACTTCTCTTTTTGCAATTTGATTATAAATAATTTTTCTAAAATCAGAATCATAATCAGTTAGATAAGTTGTTAAATCTTCTCCTTCGTATGAAGAAAAAGCTATATCAAAACTTACAAAAGATTTAGAATTTGAAATATTAGTAGCAAAACTTTTATTTGAATTTGGTCCCATACCACCTATGTCGGCATATGATATAGAAGGAACAATGACTTTCCCGTCAGCTCCAATATTTTTAATTATTTCTTTTTCATCAGGTTCTAACCTTCCAAGTTTAATAGCTTCTTCCTTTGCTATTTCATAAACATTTATTTCCTCGAGCACTAATTTTTCTTCAACCATCATATTTTTACTAATTATAAAAAAAATAAACGTAATTATTGAAGAAGCAATTGCAACTAAGATTAATAATTTTTTATTATTGAATTTAAACATTTTACTCTTTAAATTTTATTTTAACCAAGAATTTTAATGCGTTTTATTTACCTAATGACTTATAAAGGCTTAATTCTAGCCAGTACTTTTCTGCAAGAGTATTAGCATCACCTATTCTCAGAGAGAGCCCTCGTATGATAGCAGTTAAAACAGGATCAGCAATATTCATTTTTTCTTTAATAGTTTTTTGATTGATAACTTTAATTAGACAGTTTGTAATAGCAATTGCCGTTACAGTTCTAGGCGTTTCTATTATATGTCCAACTTCACCAAAAATTTCTCCTGTGTCTAGCACACCTAATTCAAGCCCATGCTTGGATTCTATTCTAACTTTGCCACTGTGTATCAAGAAAATATGCTCTGCTGGATCATTATGTGAGTATATAGTTTCACCAGCTTTAAAGGTTTTTGTTTCTAGATTATTTTTTTTCATAATTCGTAATCCTTATTTATAATATGATAATGTATTTTCATTTAAAAAATAAGCAATTTTTTAAATATCTCTTTTATAATTTATAAATTTAGTTAATATAATATTTCAACATTAACAAAGAAAAGGAGGTGATCTGATGTCTAATATTTTTTATGAATCTTTTAACTATGGAGTATTAATTTTGTCAGAGCAGCCTTTGGCATATTGTTCTCATTAAAAAAAGTTATTATTTTCAATAAAAT
The DNA here is from genome assembly GCA_964633395.1 of uncultured Rhodobacterales bacterium. Classification (GTDB taxonomy): domain Bacteria; phylum Pseudomonadota; class Alphaproteobacteria; order Puniceispirillales; family Marisalimonadaceae; genus CAJJBL01. The sequence goes on along the minus strand of CAZWGZ010000004.1, from coordinate 16,648 downwards.
ATGAAACAGGGTTTATTTTAAACCCTGTTTTTTTTTATGTCATTTGCAATGATTTCCTTAAATACATTTGTTAAGATTGAATCTTTTTTTTCTTTTTTAATATTAATTTTACTCTTTATAACGATATCACCATTATAGTTTACTGTAGGCTTTTCATAATCAGAAAAATCTCTTAAAATATAGTCAATTTTGTTTAGCAATTCTTTTTCATGCTTCATTTTGATTAATCCTTTTTTTAAAATGTTTCACAATAAATTTTACGACATGATTAAACAAATCTTTATTGATGACGTTAAAGATATTATGGATCAATTATCAGATATATTAATTAAACAAAATACCAACAATGATGATGACAATTTATATGTAAATAATATAATTGTTAAAAAAAATGATACATCAAAAGGTATTAAAAGCTTTCCATATATAGCTACAGAAAAATGGGTTATGCAATTAGGCGAAAGATTAATAGCTTAATTTTGTGTTTTCTCAAATGGTATAATGTTTTCTGAAGGATTGTTTTCAGAATATATTTTATCTAATTCTCCATCTAGGACAAATTTAGTTATAAATTTTGAAAACCGATCAAAATCATTCTTAGCATTAATATTTGTTTTATTCTCCCAACTTTCGTGTTTTCCATTATAAAAATGTCTAACGCTAGCTAAATCACGAATAGAAGGGCCAATAACTACATCATGGTTATTAAGTCTCTCAGCCATTAAAGAAAAATCTTTTTGACCAAAAGGTACTTTATTAGGGCAAACTATTAAATGAGGAAGAGTTTTACCATACCTTGCTTTAACTTTATCCATACTTCTAATAAAAGTTTCCGTCGGCAATAGATCAGCATTGCTTAGAGTTGTTGGAATTAAAACGCAATAACTCTCTGCAACTAAATTCCATAATCTTTGTGAGCTTCCTGCTGGAGTATCTATTATTACAATATGACCTGGTCTAAATTCATTTTGTTTAATAAATTGTTGTACCAATGAAATATTAGTATTTTCGAAAGCTGGAGTTATAGGAAGAAATTCTATGTTTATCTCAGGATTACTTATAGTTAGAAACTCTGTGGTTGTTCTTTGTAAATCTGTATCTATCACTGTAATATTTTGAGGGGGAATAGACGCGGCTAAAGCTCTGGCTAACATTATGGTTAGAGTGCTTTTACCTACTCCTCCTTTAACATTGGCAACAAAAATAGATTTAGCCTCTTTCTTAGGATTTTTATCTAATTTGAACGACATTTATATCTCCATGATTAAAAATCTTTTAAATTTTTTAAAACATCAATAGTTTTTTCAAAAATTTTAATTTCTTTTGATGTTTGAGAAAGTTTTTGTTCAGAAAGTTTTTTTTCAGTTTGAAAAAATTTTTCATATTTTTTTAACTCAATCTTCAAAATATTTTTCTCATTTTCTAAGTCTTCTAATTTATTAATGATTAAATTCACTTCATTAATGAATGAGATAAAATTAACATCATTATTTTTATCATTTTTAACCCCATCATTTGATTCTTCTTGATCAGTATTCTTTGCAGAAGATAAAGAAATATCTTTTTGATTGTATTTTTTCCAATCACCATTTCTTTTGAGAATATTTATTTCAAAGTTTTCCATTATTTATACATTAATAGAATACAGAAATGATTACTATAAATACTTGAAAATATTCATTAATTTTTTTCATTATACAATATGTAGTATTTATCTTTTAAATTTTATGAATATATAGTCTAATTATTTTTTATTTAGGCACTTGTTTACACTTAAAAGCTTTTATACATGCATTTGTTGGCTGAAATATAGTTACGTCTTTACCCCTAGTTTGCCTTTTATAAATACATTTATATCCGTCTTTTTCGTCATCTTTTATATTTGCTTCAGTTTTTTTAAGTAAGCAATTCTCATATTTTTTATACTCTTTAGATAAAGTTTTAGAGTGCCCATAAATTTTTCCTTTTGCAAAACTATAATAGGGAAATGAAAAGATCATAATAGTTAAGACAATATAAAAATTAAACGGATTAATAAGTTTCATAATTGATATATCCTAAAAGATATTTATTCGTCTTTGCCAGGAAGGTAAGCTTGACCTTGAACTGCTTTTGCGCCCATTTCTTCAAAAAAAACTGAATTTTCACTAATAAAAAACTCTATCTTATCTTTAATAGTTTTTTCGGCATTTTCAATTTTATCTGATTCTATTTCAATTACGCCATCGATTAACCAATGAACTTTATATAGCATATTAACCTCCATTAATTTTTAATTTGTTTAAATAGTTTATTGGATAATTTTTGAGCTTCAAGTAAATCTTTTTCTTTTAATTCTTTAAGTACTTCATTTCTTCTTTTTTTTGCGCTTTTTATACCTTTAGCAACTGCAATACTATACCAAGTGTAAGCGTTAACTATATCTGGAGGATTGATATGTTTTTCGTAGAATTTAGCAATTTGAATCATTGCTCTTTTATCATTAATGAATGCTCTTTTTTCTAAAAATTCTTTAAGCTTCTCTTTAATAGGACTTATTTGTTCTTCACTTAAATAATTATCCAATTTTTCTATTATAGCACTAGATTTTTTTAACCCACCAAGAAACGCTGATGTAGCCCATAAATAAGATTTTTCAAAATCTTGAGGAACAAGATCTCCTGAAAATAAAATTTTTGAATATAGAAGTTGTGCTTGAATATTATTATTTAAAGATAATTTTTTTAGCTTATCAATACTTTCTATAAATTTCTTTTCTTGAAGTAGTTGATATACTTTTTTAATTTCTATTATTTCATTATTTGCAGATGAACTATGTGGTAGTAAAATAAAATAACTTGAAAACATAAAAGTCATTAAATAAATAATTAGTTTTGTTTTACTTTGAAAAAAGTGAAACAATTTTATCTTCCTGCTATCATAACTAATTGAAGCTGAACAACTCTTACTTTAAATTTAGAATCAGCTTTTTTTTCATAAACTATAATTTTAGGCCTGTCTGAATTAGGTTTTTGAAATTCAAGTATCATATCATCAGGTAAAAAAACGCCATTTTCACATAACACAGCTTCTGGATCTGATTTAAAGTTTTCTTTGAAATTTGTATCTATCCAAATTCGAGCTAGAACTCTTCCTAATATATCAGGTAAAAATTTTTTAACATCTTCTCTGTTTTGAAGATACAGATCTTTATCAACAAGTTTTAAAGCATTATTTATTTCTTTAGAGTTAAACTTAACAGGCAAATTTGACGTTTGCTCATCTATTTTTATTAACTCAGTACTTTTTGATGATTTCATTATAAAAAATTATCTCCAAATATTTATGATATTTAAACTATATTAATTACATTACGATACTTTTTCTATTTTGTTTATAAAATTATATAAAAGATAAAGTCAATGGCATAAAAATTGCTCACATAGAATATATTATAGGAGTTAAGAAATGTTATCAATTTTAAAAAGTGCTTTAAATGCTAATTCAAAAGATATGGGAATTATTTCAAATAATATTGCAAACGTTAATAGTAATGGGTTTAAAAAAAGTACTGCGAACTTTGAAGACTTATATTCAATTCACAATTCATCGGATCCAGATAAATTTTCTGGAATGGGTGTTATTTCTGGCGATCCACGTCAACAAATGAGTCAAGGTTCTTTCGAAAGTACGGGGGGAGCCTTAGATCTAGCTGTTTCTGGAGAAGGTTTTTTTACAGTAGTTCAAGGAGATCAAGTTGATAATCCATTTTTTACAAGAGATGGATCATTTAATATAAAAGCTAATGGAGAAGTAGTAACAAGTGATGGTTTAAGTGTTATGGGTTATCTTGGTGATGCACAAAATGGGGCTATACAAAATCTTGTTATTCCAACTACAAAAGAAAATATCGATACCACAACTTCTCTTCTTTCGAATATCAATGTTGGCCCCAGAGGTCAAATAACTGCAACTTACGGTTTAGATACAGAAGTTTTAATTGGAAATTTTGCTTTATCTAAATTTACTAATGATCCTGGATTAAATCCAGTTGGAAACAATCGTTATCAGCAAAACAGTAAATCTGGCGCTCCAACTTTTGGAATTCCTATGGAAGGTGCTTTTGGAAAAATTGAAGCTGGTAATTTAGAACGTTCAAATGTAGATGTAACTACCGAAATGGTGAATATGTTGAAAACTCAACAAGCGTTTTCTGGAGTATCAAGGCTACTTCAAACAGAGGTAGACATTACTAAAAGATTAATTGATGGATAAAGATTAAACTTCATTTTAAGAATATATTATTTAAAAATTACTCTTTTTAATTCAATAAGTTTATTGAATGTAAACTTAAATCCTATATCCATTAATTGTATAAATTATTTCTTTGATTGAAATAATACTTCACTTTTATTAATACTAGAGCTTTATTAATTGTTAATTAATTCTAAATGAGTAGAAAAATAGTTTTTATTAAAAAATTGTTTATGAAAAATTTTCAAGAACAAATTTTAACTATAATATATTTTAAACATCACTTTTTCTAAGACATCGTTAAATCAGATCAGCTTATAGCTATATTTAATAATCTAAAAAATCATTTCTAACAAAAGTTATAAATTTAATATCATAATATGCATCAATAAATATTTGTTAATATTTTAAAATTTTGTAAGATAATTTAAAAGTCTTTTTGAAGATTCTCTCTTAGACGTTTTATAGCTGATGTTTTGATTTGTGAAACTCTTCCAGTAGAGACATTCATAACTTCAGCAATTTCATATACGTTTAACTCTTCTACAAAATAAAGTTGTATAATAAGAGCTTCATTTCCTTCAAGTTTACCGAGTACTTCTTTTAATCCATTCCTTAACTCTGTATGATTTATATTTTCTTCTGGGTTCATTTCTTTTGTAACAAACCATTGAGAGTATTCATCATAAGAATCATCTAAGCTTCTAATAACATTAGCTTCAAAAGCATTAGTCCACTCATAATATTTTTCAGTAGTCATATTCAATTCTTTAGCGATTTCATTATTATCTGGTTCGCGACCAAGTTTATGCCGAAGCATTAAAGATGCTTTTTCTGACATTTTTTTCATCTTAATAGTAGCTCTGCAAAGGTTAGAGTTTTTTCTAAGATAATCTAAAATTTCACCTTTAATTCTAATATTGGCATATGAAGAAAATGATGCATCTTTTTGAGGTGTATAATTTTGAGCAGCAGATATAAGACCTAACATACCTATTTGAATTAAATCCTCAATCTCTATAATTGCACTAACTCTTCCATGAAGATGCCATGCTATTTTTTTTACTAAAGTAATATTATCTTTAACAAGATCTTTAATATTATGCTTTATAATCTTAGAATAACTATTCATATTTTATACCTTTAAATAATTGAAACATTAATTATTAAAAAACTTGATTCCCTCAGTTCGATTACTATTTAATGTCAATAAATTCGTTGATAAATTATTAAAAATCTTTGCTTCTTCACTATTTTTATTATTTGACACTATGGGAGATCTTGAAATTATTGAATTTTTAATTCGCAGCGAAGATGGAACATGCCCGATAAAATTAAGGTTAATATCCAAAAAGCGTTGGGTTATAGATTGAAATTTATCAAAATTAAGTTTGGCTTGTATAGCTGATGCTGCCATGTTTATTATAACTCCAAAGTTATCCATTTTATAATCTATGAAGGCTACTTTAATCAGGCTGTAGGCATCAATAAAGCTTGTAGGCTCTCCTGTAAGGACTATTAATACTTTATTAGCTGCAGCCATAAAGGACATTGAAGACGCTTCAGCACCTGCGCCTATATCAACAAACATAAAATCAGGTTTTTTAGATAAATTATCAAAACTTTGAATTATTTTATGTCTTTCTAGATCACTTAAATTTAAGAGATTATTTAGAGCATTTCCTCCTGAGACAAATTTTAGTTTCTCTTTAGTTAAAGATATAACGTCATCTAATTTTGATTTTCCTGAAATAAAATCTTCTAATGAAAGTTTTGGATTAATACCAAGCAGAATATGCGAATTGGCCATACCTAAATCAGCATCTAATAAAAGAGTATCTTTATTTTGCAAAGCAAGACTAAGGGATAGATTTACTGCTATCGTAGTCTTTCCTACTCCACCTTTACCTGAAGCTATTGCTATTGTTGTAGTCATAATAATTTTAATCCAATCCTATTATATACTCATATCTTTCATATATTGTGCCAAAACCTCTTTTTTAGCAAAAGCTAATGAAGCAATTATCGATCTGGAACCCGATAATATGCCAATTTTACATTTTAACTCTCCTAGAATAGATAATTCTTCTGGTCCAATATACGACTCATCAAGCTTAGTTAATCCAATAATTGGATTTGAATCTCTATAAAAATCCACCTGTGATTTAATTGAATTTTTATTATTTCCTGATTGAATAGCTAAAATATTAACAAATTTTTCACTTGAACATAGCTCGCTTAAATATTCTTTATAACCCATAGTATTTTTGTTTTCTTGAGATACATCAATAATTAACTTTCTTTCATTTTTGTTTGCTTCAATAAACTTTTGAAGATTATCTAAAGTTGAAATTGAAGATACGTTTAAATTGAGTAATCTTCCAAAATTCATAAGTTCGGAATGATTGGATGACTTTGGACCAAAATCTACTATTGATAATTTGTGTCTCTGGTTTCCTACAAATTTATTATCTAGTATATGTGATGCAATTTTTGAACATAGAGTTGTTTTACCAGATCCACTTGACCCATTTACAAAAATTATGTCAGCATTCAAAATTGTGTCTTCACATGGTAAAACAAGTTTTTTTGCTAAAGAATGATAAAAAACTAACTCAGGATCAAGGTCTGCTTCTTTCTTAATTATATTTTTAAAATGTGAAACTATACCTTTTGAATATCCTTTTTGTAATAAGTTAATTGTTACAGAACTATGATTTTCTGAGTTAAAACTATCTAAATCTGAAATGATCATATTTTTTAAAAGATTTTCTATTTTATTTGTAAAAGTTTTAAAAGTTTTTACATCAACGTATTCTTTAGATGAAATTTCAGTATCTTGGGTGTTTTCAGGTTCCAAATTAGTAACTGTTTCTGAAATAGAATTTAATTTATTATTTGTAATACTTTGTTCTAAAGAATGATTAGAAAATAAATGACTGAAGTTTGTTTTTTTATTATGAGATTTTCGTTTAGCATTAGATGATGCAATATCCTCAATATTATTTGATCCTATGATTTCAATTCTACCATTGATCTTTTTAGTATCTAGAATGACTGCGTCTTTACCAAGCACTCTTGAAATTTCATCCATTGCTGAGAGGCTATCTTCGGCAATTACTTTATGCTGTGTCATTTTATTCTCCAATTTATACATTCAATATATTTTAATTTTTATTTTGTTCTTCTGATCCAATATTAGCTACTACTTCAATTTTCTTATTATCTGGTAATTCTGTAAATGATAGAACGTCTAGGCTTGGTATATGTTGTCTAAGCATATGTGATAAATCTCTTCTAATTACTGGGGCGGTTATCATCACTGCTTTTCTATTTTCATTTTGCATTTTTTCCATAACACTATTAATAGCTGTAACAATTTTTTGTATTAAATTTGCTTCAAGTATCAACCCATTTTCTCCAGTTTGTTTTGCTATATTAACTATCATTTGCTCTAGCTCTGCAGAAAAAGTAATTACTGGAAGAGGACTATTTAATGGAGCAATTTGCTGAATTAGTAATCCTGATATAGCTGGCCTAACAGTTTCAGCTATATCAATGGGTGAAGCATTTTTGTTGTTTTGGCTAGCTAGCACTTCTAAAATCCTTCTTAAGTCACTAATAGGCATTCTTTCTGCTAATAATGATTTAAGTACAGATGTAATTATATTTAGTGGTATTAATTTTGGTACTGTTGAAGAAACCAACTGAGGAGAAGTTTTAGATAGATTATCAAGTAAAGCTTGAACATCGTCTTGACCTAGTAATTCACTTGCCTGGCTTGATAAAATTTGATTTAAATGAGTTGCAATAACTGAGTCAGGCTCGACTACCATATATCCTAAGTTTTCAGCTCTAGCTTGTTGATGACGTTCAATCCATGTCGCTTCCATCCCAAAGCTTGGGTCTTTAACATCTGTGCCTTCTATTTTTGTTTGAGCAGATTCACCAGGAATAGCTAAAAGTAATTGGGGAAAAACTTTATCTTCTGCAACAATTTCTTGACCAATTCTTATTCTGTAATGATTGGCTTCTAGAGCTAAATCATCTCTAATTCTAACTGGTGGAATTATAAATCCTAAGTCTTTTGAAATTTGTTTTCTTACACCCGTAATTCTTCCTATTAAAGGCCCATCATTTTCATCGTCTACCATTTGAATTAAGCCATAACCTAACTGCATGGAAATAGCAGAGTTGTCAGCTACTTCAGATAAGTCGATAGAATTATCATCATCCTTTTTGGTACCGTCACTATCAATATTACTGTTATTATCTAAAATATTATTTTCTTCATTAGGATTTTGATCCTTTTGTTTAATCTTCCACCAAATAAAAAAAGTTAATCCTGAAGCAGTTAAAAATAACATATTAGGCATGCCAGGAATTAACCCAAGAAGAAATAAAACTCCTCCACTTGGTAACCAAGCTTGTTTAATTCCTATTTGAGAACCTATCTGTTCAGAGAGATCTTGACTAGTTGACACTCTAGTTACAATAATTGCTGTTGCTATAGCTAATAATAAAGAAGGTATCTGTGCAACTAATCCATCACCAACAGATAAAATTATATAATTTTCTGCAGCAGTTGAAACTGGCAAATCATGTTGTGCAATTCCAATAATAAGACCACCAATTATATTAATTAGTAGTATTAATATTCCAGCAATAGCATCTCCTTTAACAAATTTTGATGCACCATCCATAGATCCATAAAAATCAGCTTCTTTAGATATGTCTTCTCTTCTTTGTTTAGCTTCTTCAGCAGTAAGAAGCCCTGCATTAAGGTCAGCATCTATCGCCATTTGTTTTCCTGGCATAGCATCTAGCGTAAACCTGGCTGATACTTCCGAAACTCTGCCAGCACCTTTTGTTATAACAACTAGGTTGATAATTATCAAAATTGCAAAAACAAAAATACCTACAACGTAATTTCCAGCAATAACGAATTCACCAAAGGCTTCAATAACTTTTCCTGCAGCGTCAGGGCCAGTATGCCCTTCACTTAAAACTATTCTTGTTGATGCTACGTTTAATCCCAGCCTTAAAATTGTAGCAAATAACAGTACAGTAGGAAAACTTGAGAAATCTAACGGCCTAAAAGTATGCAAAGAAACCATTAATATAAGAAGAGATAATAAAATGTTGGTAGTAAAAAATATATCTAACAATACAGAAGGTAATGGAATAACCATCATAACCATAAGCATCAAAATGGCTAGAGGTAAGCCAAAAGGTTTGATTTTTTCATAAAGAAAAATTTGAGGGCTCATTGTACTTGTCAAATTCATGACATCTCCTAGAAATATATTTTTGTAGCACTTAAAAAATCAATAAAATCAGTTATTTAAATATGTAACGATCATTCATCTATTTGTATGAAGCAAAAAAAATGCCAAATTCAAAATATTTTTATAAATAATATAATATTTAATTAAAGTATAAATTATTGTATTTTTTATATATTTGAATTTGGCATGTAATCTGCATCGATATTTTATAATTTATATTAATTTATGTATCAGGAGATATTTATGGCGTTCAACAAAACTAAAAACATTGCAATCATTTTTACTGTATGTTCATTGTTTTTGAGTACTGGTTGTTTAGAAAATATAGCAAGCTCAGGATTTTCTGGTTCTCATAAACTTGCCTTAGAAAAAGGAGCAAGTGAAAGTGATGGAATAGTCGCTTTAAAAGAAGTTTTTGATAGTTCAGTTGAAAAAATTCCAACTTTATCCGCTGTCGGTTATGCAGTTGTATCAAGTCAACCAGGAAGAACTGACGCTCAAAAAAGATTAATGGCTATTAGATCTGCAAGGATGGCTGCGTTGCGTGAGCTTGCTGAACAGATACACGGTATTCAAATAGATTCTAATACGACTGTAATAGACTTAATGGTTCAAAATGATACTTTTAGAGCAGTTGTTAAGGGCTTAATTAGAGGAGCTAAGACAGTTCGTATAAACCCTACTGGTAATGATACATACGAAACTGTTTTAGAAATTGATCGAGATATGATGATTATGATGTTACGAAATGCTAAAAGGACATAAAGAATAAATTATGTTTATTAATTTTAAAAAATTATTTTTAAACTTAGAAAATATTACTATTTGTATATTATTTTCTATAATTAGTTTTAATGCACTTGCTGCTCAGAATGATAGTAATTTTAGAAATGTTGAGGCTACTGGTAGAGCAATTTTAATTGAAGGTAAGATTGATGTTTCTCGGAAAAGAGCTTTAGAAGATGCTCTTTATATAGCGGCTCTAAAAGGAGGTGCAAATATAAATGGTTTTTCTGCTATTGGATCTAACACAATTATAAATGATCAAGCTATTGTTAGTGCGGCTAATAGAGTTATTGATTTTAAAATAATTAAAGAGACTCAAGAAAAAGAGTTCTTAAGTATTAAAATTGCAGCAATTGTTGGAGGTGATCTTTCTTCAAAAAATTGTAAAGTTAGGCCAATTAATATTTCTTTATTTAAAGGTACATTCAACGTAGGGAGTGATGTTCCTTCAATTTTATCACGAAAAATGTCTTTATGGTTTAATCATAGTTATGATATTATTTCAAAAACATCCAATGTAAATGTAATTGATTATAGAAACAAGTTGATAGACGCAGTTATAAAATCAAATATAAATTCATCATTCGATTACCATGCTTTAACTGAAGGTGTCCCTTTCATACAGTCAGGTGATTATAGTTTGGTTCCAAATTTAACTTTAACAAAAAATAACTTTGAAGAAAATAATTTCTCAAATTATCTTTTTCAAATTTCTTTTAAGATATATAAAGGGTCAGATTTTACCCTACTACCGATAAAAACTTATAACTTTCCAATCAAATATAATTTAAATAGTAAATTTAAATTTTTAAAAAATATATCCACCTTAAATATAAACTCAGTAGACGAGATGATAAAAAAACAGCTTGTGAAAGTAACCAAAAGTATTTTCCAAGATTTGCATTGCAGGCCTTTAGAAGGTAAATTATCGTTGATTAACGGAGAGTTAAAAGTAGATATAGGTTCTAAACAAGGGCTTAAAAGCAAACAAATTGGGATAGTTAGAGGATTAAAAATTAAAAATTCTATGCTTAGTAATAGTTCAGTAATATTACACGCTGAATTTATAGGTAAGAATAATAGTAAACTATTACCTTTAAACGATAATATTAAACTAGAGACGTTAGATAACTTGATCGTTGAATTTGTGGAGTAGAATAAAATGAGACAAATACAATTAACATTACTTATTTTCCATACAATTTTTATTATTTCCTTTTCCAAGACAGTTATGTCGGAGCCCTTTGTTGTATTACAATATAGAGGAGATATAAAAACAACTAATGAACAATCAGATAATCTTTTTATGCAAGATAATAACCATAAAACTAAACATACTGTTTTAAAAAATGAAACATTAAGTGACATAATGTTAAAATATTACGGAACACAATCATTCAACAAAAGTATGCTTAGTCTTGCAATTGTCTCTTTCAATAAACATGCCTTTGTAAGAAGTAATCCTAATTTCTTATTTTCTGGAAAAAAATTATACCTCCCAAGTATCAATGAAATTAAAAATTTAATTATTAAGAAAAAAAATAAAACTGGGGATAATGAAGAATTAAATCCAGGAAGTTCTTCTCAAATTTATTTTTTTGGGAGTTGATCTGTGTTTAATTTTTCTTTAAAATTTTTACTGTTTATTTCATTTATATCTTTACAAAGTTACACCTCAGTGGCTTTAACTGGTAAAGAAATATCTAATCAAGTAGATCAATGGTTATTGAAAGAAGGTGTAGTAGGGAAATCAATTTTTGCTAAAAATATTATTTATAAAGATTGTAAAAATGATTTAAAGATTAGAAGATTGTTTAAAGATTACAAAACAGTAAGAGTAAATTGTCCAGATAAAAATATTTTAAATGTTGCAATAAGAGTTAAATTACAAGATCAAGTGATAGATATTAAAAATAAAAAAAGTCTTATAAAAAAATCAAATAAACAGCCAAAAAAAACTTCTAAAATTAAAGTTAAGAAAAGCTTTAAATTAATTAAATTAAATAAAACTTTAGAAAAAAAATCTGTTCTAAAATTAGAAGATTTAGACTTAATACTTTCTAATAAATCAACTCAAAGTTCCTTTTTTAATAATAAAAATCAATTAATTGGAAGAAAATTGAAACATAATCTAAAAATGGGTCAATTATTGCATCCTAGACATTTATATGAAAAATTTGAAATTGAGAGTGGAGATTTTTTGTCAATTGTATCTAACATAGGTAATGCATCAGTTACTGTTTCAGGAGAAGCGCAAAATTCAGGAAATTTAGGTGATTTAATAAATGTTAAAAATCTAAGAAGTGGTAAGGTTGTAAAAGGGTATATTAAAAAAAATAAAATAATTAAAGTTTTCCGCTAAAATAATAACTAGGTGTGTCGTATAATAATACGTGGAGATAAAAAATGGATAAAATAACAAATAATATTGTAAGTAACATTACAAATAACATAACAAAAAATGATACAAAAACTTCTAAAGCTTCTATTAGTGAGGCGTCAGATAATTCTGTTGATGTTAAGGTTGAAACCAGTGCAAAATTAGTAGATATCAATGACAGTAAAAAAATCGTCTCTGATTTAGCTTCTTCAGCTCCAATCGATACAGATAAAGTGGCAAAAATAAAAGCGGCAATTTCATCTGGTAATTATCCTCTTGATTTAGATAAAATATCAGACGCTTTAATGCAAGCTTATAGAGAAATGAAGTCTTAAATTATTAAAGTTGTGATTATGATTAAAAAATTAAAAGACACTTATGATATTTTGAATCTCTTAGAAGATCAAAATTCTAAGAGATTTGTATCAAGTGTTTTTAAAGACATTAATAAAACTTTAGATCTTGATTTAAAACAATATGAATCAGTTAATAAAGAGAGTGATATTTCAAATTTTTCTAATGAAGAAAAAGAATTAATTTCAAATATTATTCATAAAATTGAAGAATTAGAAACTAAGATTTTGCCTAAAGCAAATTTAATAAATTCATTCTCGGATAGTATTATTTAGTTTTTATAAAAATAAGTAGTAATGTAAGAAAAAATGCTCAATATATGACTATGATCATAGAACTATTATTAAAGTATTTTGAAATTATAACTTTTCTCTCTATAATTTGTATTATAATGGGAGTTTTTCTATTATTTTTTTTACATACAAAAAACGTATCTGATAATAAAAACATAATTTTAAATTATATTAATATTTTAAATAATTCTAATAAAGAAACTAAAGATTATTTAATTGGTATTGGTAATATTTTAGAACAGCAAACAAGTGAAATTTCAAAACAAATAGAAAAAATTTCTTTTCTAGAAAGAGAGATTAATCGCATGAGTAATGTAAAAGGTTCAGAAGACATGTTGGGGCTAGCTATAGAGATGGCTAGGTCTGGTGAAAATAGAGATAATATAAAAAGTAAAACTGGGCTTAGAGATGATGAAATAGAGGCTGTGTACACTTACTATAGAAAATAAAAGGCTTAAAAATTAATCAGTTTGTTCTTTGTGATCAAGTAATATTGCCTTACCACTTTCAATCATTCTTCTGGAATCTTCATTCGTAACGTCAATTTGGATTCCTGCTGGAAATCTTACCCCGTTTACCTCTGCAGTCTCTTTAATTTGAACTCTAACCCAGTCTGATTCAATTGCAGTATCTGTAGGTTTACCATCCAATATATTTTCAATGATATTCTCTGATTTTTTGGTTCCATTCTTTAGAACGTTCTGATTGTCCTCGTTTGAATCATTTAAAATTAAGTTTATTCTTTTTTTAAGTGTAATTACCCTGGCAGCCAAATTTCCTAATTTATAAAAATCATTAGTTTCTTGATTAAATAATTCTTTTAATTTTTTTGAACATTCTTCGAGAGTTAAATCATTGAGTTGTTCGATGATTTGATCTCTTATTTCTATAATTTGAGGTGATAGTGTTTCCATTTATATACTCTAAGGTTATACATTACTTACGACATTAAAAAAAAAAGTTAATCTCTTTTAATTTTATTTAATCACATGAACCTTTTTTTAATTTACTCATTTGGCATCTTATTTGCAACTATTAATCAAATTTAAAGTTGAAAATGAGTTTTATAAATGGATTCTATTAAAAATCAATTATCTTTCTACGGTTCATCCTTACAATTAAGAGGTGAGCGTAATAATATTATAGCCTCGAATATAGCTAACGCTGCTACTCCTAATTATAAGGCTAGAGATATAAGTTTTGAAGATGAAATTAATAAAGCATCTAATAATGGATCATTAAAATCTACACATAACAATCATATAGCCTATAATTCAGGTAATTCTTTCAATGAAGCTTCTTATAGAGAGCCTCTAGTAATTGCTCTTGATGGGAATACAGTTGAATTAGCAGTTGAACAAATGCAATTTTCAGAAAACACAATGAGATATCAGACCACTGTAAATTTTCTTAATGGCAAGATCCAGAAGATCATGTCTGCAATAAGGGGTGAATAATGGATATTAAATCAGTTTATGATATTGCAGGAAGAGCTATGGCAGCTCAATTAATTAGATTAAATACAGTTGCATCTAATCTTGCGAATGCTGGATCTACGACTGGTGATCCAAAGACAACTTATAAGCCACTGAAGCCAATTTTCCAAACTCAATACAGCGATTTAGTGAAAAAAAATGGGATTGCAACAGTTGATGCTGTTGAAGTTAAAGAAATAGGAAGAGAGCCTATAAAATCTTATATGCCAGCCCATCCTCAATCGGATAAAGCAGGATATATTTATAAAGCTGCAGTAAATGTTGACGAAGAAATGGTCGATATGATGGAAGCTTCACGTCAATATCAAAATAACGTTGAGGTTGTCACTACTATGAGAGCCTTAACAATGAAAACTTTAAATATAGGAAAGTAGGAACATAACATGTCTGAAATAAACTCATCAAATCAGTCCTTAACTAATATTTTAGATAAATTAGGTATTAACTCAGCTAAAGAAAAATTTGCACCTAAGAGTACTAAAGATCAATTGGGTCAGGAAGATTTTTTAAAATTGATGACCACTCAGCTTCAGAACCAAGATCCATTTGCTCCTGTTGATAATGCTGATTTCATTGCTCAAATGGCACAATTTTCTACCGTTACTGGTATTACATCCATGGATGAAACAATGAAGTCCGTTAGTGAGCAGTTAACAGAAATGAGAATCGCATCAACCACTCAAATGATGGGTCATTCTGTTCTAGTTCCTGGTAAATATGCAAGGCCAGATAAAGAAGGCGTAGTTAGTGGTTTGGTAGATTTGCCTGACACAGCTGCAAATTTAAATATAATTTTTGAGAGTAGTGACGGTGAAGTCCTACATCAAGACTCACTTGGTTTACAAAAAGCTGGTTTAGTGGGTTTTGAATGGAGAGATCTTCCTGATGAGATCAAGTTATCTAATGAGCCAATTACAATAAGAGCTTTTACAGGAAATCGTGGTGACACAGGTGAGCTTGCAACCCAAGTTTTTGCCAATGTTGCAGGAACGTCTAAAAATGAAAACGGAGTTATGTTAGAGGTCGAAGACTATGGTTCAATTGACCCAACACAAGTTGTTAGATTTAAAAATTAAATAATAAATATTCAAGCTAGGAGAAATTAGAGATGTCATTTTATACCGCACTTACTGGACTTAACGGATCTCAAGCTGATATTTCAGCAACATCAAACAACATAGCTAACGTTGCAACAACAGGTTATAAAAGAAGTAAAGCTGAATTTGGAGATATTTTTGCAACATCTCCATTACAAAATAGTTCATCTTCAATTGGTTCTGGAACAATTTTAAAAGGTATAAAACAACAGTTTACTCAAGGAAACGTTACTTCCTCCCTTAATGCTCTAGATATGGCTATATCTGGGCAGGGCTTCTTTGCATTGAAACCATCTTTGACGACAAACCAAACTGTTTATACCAGAAACGGTTCTTTTTCAGTTGATAATGATAGATACGTAGTCGATTCAGCTGGCCAGTACGTTTTGGCTCTACCAGTGTCTGATGATGGATCGGTCCAAGGAGGAGAAATTGACGATGCATCTCCATTAAAATTAGAATTAGAGGCAGGTGAAGCAAAAGCTACAGATAACTTAGCGCTTGCCGTAAACTTACCTTCATCATCGACAGTTTTTGCATCAGCAGACGATTTTGACTCGACTAACCCTGCGACATTTAATTCTTCAACATCGGTAACAATTTTTGATAGTCTTGGTAATCCTGTTATTGCAACAGCTTATTTTATTAAAACACAAGCAGCTGGTGGAGAAGCAACAACTCATAATTATCAAACTAAATTCATCGTTGATGGAAGAGAAGT
>CAZWGZ010000003.1:0-43447 GCA_964633395.1 uncultured Rhodobacterales bacterium | reverse complement strand
ATGCTACAACTAAATTATGTTGATTTTTTTTCATTATTTAACTCTATTATTTTTTTATTTATTATTGATATCATTATTGTTATATAAATATTTAAGATAAGTCTTGGAAATAGTTTATAGCTTTATTTAAATCTACTTCTGTGTCTACACCGATTGGATGTTCAGAGGTTATAATAGCATGAATATCTATGCCGGATTCAAGGGCTCTGAGTTGCTCTAGCTTTTCCACTTTTTCAAGAGGGGATACTTGTAAATTAATAAATTTTTTAAGTATATCCCTTTGCCATGCATAAATACCAATATGATGCCATATGTTAAGGCTTCCATGAGGTATGCAAGCTCTACTAAAATATAGCGCTCTTCCCAAGTCATTTATATCTGGGTTTTCTTTATCAAAAGCTAAAGCCACTTTAACTATGGAAGGGTCATCAAACTCCTCGGGTGTTGCTTTAACAACTATTGTAGCTATATCTTTTTTATCATCATTAATTATTTTTGCTAAATTTTTTATTAATTCACCTGATATATTAGGAAGATCTCCTTGAAGATGGATAATTTTCTTATATTTTTCTTTAGGATCGTATTTTTCTAACGCTTCAAAAATTCGATCAGATCCACTTAAATGGTTAGCAGATGTGATAATAGCTGTTCCACCATATTCATTTACTGTTTTAGCAATTAATTGATCATCTGTTGCAACAATAATTGGTATACCAAGATTAGCGTTTTTGGCACAGTTATAGACATGAATAATCATAGGTATCCCATTAATTTTAATCATAGGTTTCTTAGGTAAGCGGGAAGATCCCATTCTAGCTGGGATGATTATAATACTGTCTGAAAAATCCAATTTCAAAATCCTTATAAAATGAACGTATAATATTCAGCATTTAAAAAAAATGATAAATTATTAATTATTAATATAATTATACTTGAAGAATATTAATCTTGCATGTAAATATTGGTTTGTTATTCAAATGTTATATGATTGGTTAATTTATGGATGCTCTTAAATTTAATAAAATAGCGGCTGCTTTATTAGGTGCCGTTCTATTAATAATGGTTTTTGGTAAAATAGCTGATTTTTTAGTTCATCCAAATATTGAAGTATCTAATTCATATCCAATAGAAGTTGCTAATAAAGCCCCTGAAAAAGCAAAAGATAATAAAGTGATAAAAATCGAGCCTATTCTTATGCTTCTTGCAAGCGCAAATATTGAAGATGGACAGAAAATTTCAAAAAAATGTGTTGCTTGTCATGGATTTGATTCTGGAGGAAAGAACAAAGTTGGTCCAAATTTATATAATATTGTTAATAAACTTCAAGCTAAGGAAGACTTTTCTTATTCAAAAGCTTTATCATCCCTTTCAGGCCAATGGTCTTATCAAGAGTTAAATAAATTTTTGTATAAGCCTAAATTATATGCAAAAGGAACAAAAATGAGTTATGCAGGTCTTTCAAAAGTTAAAGACAGAGCTAATCTTATTGCTTGGTTAAGAACAAAAAGTGTTAATCCTGCTCCTCTACCTTAACAAATTGAAAATAAATTATACCCTTATCTTTTATAAAAGGTTTATTTAATGAATGATTTTGAACTAGGTAAAATTTCAGAATTTATTTATTTTTTAGCAGATAATGCAAAATATATTACTATGAGTGGATTTAAATCTTCTTTAACTACCAAAAGGAAAAAAGACGGAAGCCCTGTTACTAAATTTGATATTAACGCTGAAAAAGTAATTGTTGATTTAATTTCAGATAAGTATCCCAATCATAATATAATTGCTGAAGAAAAGGGCTCAATAAACTGTGACTCAGATTACACTTGGATTATTGATCCTATTGATGGAACTAAAAGTTATATTACTGGACGACCATTATGGAGCACTTTGATAGGTCTTGCATTTAAAGGTGAACCAATAATTGGTTTAGCAGACTTTCCTGCTCTTAATGAAAGGTGGTTGGGTTATAAATCAAATTGTTATTTTAACAAACTTGAGTTTTTATCACAAAAATCTAGAATTAATAACTTATCTCAGGCAACGGTTGGGTCAACTGATATTAATCTATTTTCGACCGACGGTAGAAAAAAATATGAACAATTAATTGAGAAAACTAAAAATCATGTATGGTCTGGTGATGCTCATAATTACCTTCTTGTTATGAATGGAGGCCTCGATTTAGTTGTTGAAGAAGGACTTTCATCATATGATATCCTTCCGCTTATCCCTATACTTAAATCTCAAAATATAATGATAACCGATTGGAATGGAAATCAATTGTCTTTGGAATTAAAGCATAAATCTACTTTTTCTACCTTAGTATCTAATAATAAAAATATTTATCAGTCAGTATTGTCTATTTTAAATAAATAAATTAACTTTTTTTATTATCCTTACAGTAATTTAATATCATATTGACTATGTTTCTTAACCCCATTGCTTCTCCTCCTACAGGGAATCCTGGTCTTTCAGTTGTATTCCATGCCATTAAGTCAATATGAGCCCAATTATTATCGCTATTTACAAACCTTTTTAAAAATAATGCTGCAGTAATAGCACCTCCTGTATTGGATGATCCTGTGCTACTTAAAGCATCATATTTATTTTCTAAAAATCTTTCATATGGTTCAAATAAAGGTAATTGCCACATTGGATCAACTTGATTGATGCCTTCATCAATAATTCTTTTTCCTAAATTTTCATCATTAGTAAAAAGAGCTGGCAATTCAGTGCCTAAGGCAACTCTTGCAGCACCAGTTAAAGTTGCAAAATCAATAATAAAATCGTTTTTTATGTCAGACTCATAACAAAAAGTAAGAGTATCAGCTAATAATAGTCTTCCTTCTGCATCAGTATTCCCTATTTCTATTGCTGTATTATTTCTTGAAAAAATAACATCTAAAGGTCTCATTGACCGATCAGAAATAGAGTTTTCTGCTAAAGGTAAAAGCACTCTTAAATTGACTGGGCAATTTATAGACATTAATGCGTAAGCCACACCAAGTGCAATGGCGCTTCCACCCATATCTTTTTTCATAAACAGCATACTATTAGAAGGCTTTATATCAAGTCCGCCACTATCAAATGTAACACCTTTACCTATCAAAGTTATATTTGGGTAATTATTGTTATTTTTACTCCAATTTATATCTAAAAGCATAGGTTTATTTTCTGACGAACGACCTACAAAATCAATCAAAGGAAACTCTTTTGCAAGAGATTCACCTTTAAAAACATCTATATTTGGGGAAAATGCTTTAAAACAACTTTTAATTATTTTCTCATAGTTTAAGGGTGTTAAAATATTTGGTGGTAAATTAATTAAGTCTCTTGTAAAGAAGATACTTTTTAATTCAGCCGCGCATTGTTGCCATTTATCTTTTGCTATTATTTTTAAAATCTGATCAGTACATAATGTATTATTTATATCATATTTTTTATCTTTGTTTTTGATGTGAAATTTATAAAAACTTAGACCCCATCCAAGTAAAAAATTGTACTTTTCTCTATCATTTTGATCATCAATAAATTGTAGTAACCATTTTTTATTAGGTAATTTTGAAGGCAGTTCAGCTGCTTGATCAATTATACTCTTTCTAGGTTCGAGAGAGTTTTTAATTAAAGCGATGGCCCCTCCAACATTATTGTTATCATCAGGGAAAAACCCAACAAATCCTTTTTTTATTTCAAAAGCGGATCTTAAAAACACTTTTTGTTTTTCAGAAATTAATTTAGTAGAGCCTAAACTTTTTAAATCTTTGATAATATATAAAGGAACAGAAGACAGGTTTTTATTTTCACAGAAACCTAATAATTTTTTTTCAATCTTATAATCCATTATATCTCCTATATTATATTTATAATTATAAGATAATTATAACATTTTTTTGAAATTATGTTATTTCTTAATTAATAATTTGAGTACATTTATATATGAAATTTATCAATTTTAAAAAATTATTAAAAGAAATTGGACATTTCAATTTTCTCACTATTTCTGTTTTATTATTTTTAACTCTTACTGCTTTTTTTGCAGGCCAAAATAGTTTGCCACCAATAGATCGAGATGAAGCACGTTTTGCACAAGCTAGCCGGCAAATGCTACAAAACAGTGATTATATTAATATTAAATTTCAAGATGAGATAAGAGCCAAAAAGCCTGTAGGTATATATTGGATACAGGCACTGTCGGCTAATTTTCTTGGTGAAATAAGTATTTCATCTTATAGGTTTCCTTCTATAATTAGCTCTATAATATCAATTTTATTTGTTGGGTTACTAGCACGTTTAATATTTCCTATATATCAATCTTTGATTATTATATTATTTTTTGCATCTAGTATTACATTTATTGGGGAAACTCATTTAGCTAAAACTGACGCAACTTTATTAGCTTTAATATGTGTCCAACAATACTATTTATTAAATTTAATATTAAAAAAAGGTTCTTTATTACAAAATAAATATCTATACCCTTCAATTATATGGTTAGTTTTTGCTTTTGGTATTTTAGTTAAAGGCCCATTGTCAATTGCAATATTATTTTTGACTATCATAGCTTTTTGTTTGTTAAAGAAAGATTTTTCTTTAATTAAATCATTAAACCCTTTGTTAGGAATTATAATTTGTTTGATTGTTATTTTGCCATGGGTTTTGGCTATAAATGACTCAACGCAAGGATTATTCCTTGAAAAAGCATTTAATGATGATTTTGTTAATAAATTAAAAAGTGGTCAAGAAGGTCATGGTGCATGGCCTGGTGCCCATTTCCTAATGTTACCAATAACGTTATGGCCAATAGCAATATTTATTCCAGGATCAGTTCTATTTGTTTTAAACAATAAAACTAATATTGTTGTTCAGTTTCTTGTCTGTTGGATAGTCCCATTTTGGATTTTAATTGAAATAGTACCAACTAAACTCTTTCATTACTCACTTCCTGTTTTACCAGCCATAGCCATTCTCTCAATAGGTAGTTTATTCCACTTCAAATCTAATATTAATAATATTAATAATAATTTTTTTAGAAAAATTATTATATATGTATCAATATTTTTTGGCTTAGGTGGAGTTATTTTAGGTGGAGCGATTTTATATTTTTCTTCTAAATTCAATTTTAATTATGATTTAAGTATTACTATTGGAGCAATTACAGTATTTATTATTACAATAATAATTTTTTTTCTAAGTATAATTTTAATAATAAAATCAGAAATCTATATAAAACAAAATAATAAATTTATTTATAATATCCCTTTTTTGATAATATTTCTGGCAACTATATTCAACATTATCAACTTTCAATTTATTCTGCCTAAATTGGATTATTTGTATCCTAGTAAATTAATTTTAAATAAAATCAAAGATATTAAGCCAGATGCCATAGCTATCTCTGGATATCATGAACCAAGTTTAGTTTTTTTGTTGAATGGAGAGGTATTATTATCTTCTCCTCAAGAAGTTGCTATTTTTATGGCTGAAGGAAAAAATAATATAGGTTTAGTTGAGGATGATGCATTAAAAGAATTTTTAGATATATCAAAAGAATTAAATTCATCAATTAGAACAGACGAAGTAATTAAAGGTTATAATATTGCCAAAGGAAAGCATGTTAAAATTCATATCTTTAAAAATCAAACGTTTGACCTTAGATAGTATTAAAGCTATTGATTTCTTGTAATTCAATATTTTAAAATGAAAAAATGATGGTAACTAAAACTGATATCTCCATAGTTGTTCCTGTAAAAAATGAATCTGGAAATGTAATTACTTTAATTCAAGAGATTGATGATGCATTAAAAAACAAAAATTATGAAATAATTTATGTTAATGACGGATCTAGTGACAGCACTGAAAATGATTTAATTAATGCATTAAAGATAAATAAAAGATTAAGAGTTATTAATCATAAAACTAGTCAGGGCCAATCGGCTGCATTGAGAACAGGTGTCTATGCTTCTCGATCTATTTTGATAGGAACTTTAGATGGAGATGGACAAAATAATCCTTCTGATTTACCTGGCATGATAAGTCTTATAAAAAATCAAAAAAAACAGTTCACTTTAATTGGAGGAGTTAGAGTAAATAGAAAGGATAGTAAGTCAAGATTGTGGGCATCTTCTTTTGCAAAATTTTGTAGATCAACCTTGCTTAAAGATACTCATTCTGATTCTGGTTGTGGAATAAAGGTTTTTCATAAGGATTTATATATAAGACTCCCATATTTTGATCATATGCACAGATTTTTGTCTGCTTTAGCCCTTAGAGAAGGTGCAAATGTCTTAGAATATAATGTTTCTCATAGAGAGAGGATTGAAGGAATATCTAAATATACTAATTTTGGAAGATTAGTAGTTGGTTTTTCTGATATTCTAGGTGTTATGTGGTTAAGAAAAAGAACACCTAAAGATGTTATCTCAGAAGAGATATATAAATAATAATAATAAGGAAGTTTAGATGAATTTAATAAAGTATCTCTCTATGCATATTGAAATTTTTGCAGAACATTTAAATACGTTTTTAATAAATATCTTTCCTTTTCTAGGCCAATATTTAAATAATTATCCAGAGACAATTATGATAATTATTGGTTTTGGAGGTCAAACCTTGTTTGCCGCTCGTTTTATAATTCAATGGTTAAGTAGTGAAAACGCAGGGCGTTCAGTTATACCTGTTGCTTTTTGGTATTTTTCTATTTCTGGTGGGTTAGTTCTGTTAACATACGCGATTTGGAGACAAGACCCTGTTATTATTGCTGGTCAGTCAGTTGGTATCCTTATATACGCTAGAAATTTATATTTTATAAATAAAGAAAAACATCAAAAACAAACTGAAGAAATGTAAATTATTATCTTCCACTCAAGTTCTCGATTTACATTAGTTATACATTAAAGCTTTTCTCTTTAGTAACTTCAAAGTTAGAATTCATCTTTAATAGGTCTAGATAAAAGTTGAGGGATTATTTCTCTAATATTTCCGTTTTTATTTAAGATTTGATTAATTGCATTAACAATAGGAAGCTCTATCTTTAATCTTTTTGCTAATGTAATAGCTGCTCCTATTGCGTTCACACCTTCTACAAGCTCTAGTGTATTATCTGCATTATTTCCTTTAACTAAATTCATGCCATACGCCATATTTCTAGAATGTGGTCCGCTACAGGTTAAAGACATATCTCCAATTCCAGCAAGCCCGAAGGCTGTATTAAAATTTCCTCCTGATATTTTTATTAATCTTGATAGCTCAGAAATACCTCTTGTTATTAAAGCAGCTTTTGCATTATCACCTAGATTTAGACCTTCTATCATACCTGCTCCTATGGCAATTATGTTCTTAACTGCACCTGCTAATGACGCTCCTATTGGATCATTACTTTGATAAAGTCTAAGACAAGAATTTTGAAATAAACTACATATTGAATTTGCAAATACTACATCATTACTAGCTAAGACAGCGGCAGCAGGGAGGTTGTTAGCTATTTCGTCAGCGAACGTAGGTCCTGTTAAGATTCCAGTTTTTAATGTTGGGAATTGATCTTTAATGATTTCATTAAATGTGTTTCCTTCTTTTGTTGCAAAGCCTTTAGAGGTTATAACTAAATTAATTTTATTACTTTTTAATAAAAATATTTGTTTAACTACCTCCATTACTCTTTTACTTTCTGTAGTAATAAAAACTAAATCACTTTCATTTATAATTTCATTAGCGTTAACTGATGCTTTAATTAAATGACTTAATTTAATACCTGGAAATTTTTTTGATATATGAGAGTTAATTTCATCACTTCTGGTTTTATCAGAAACTATTAAAGTTGATTTATACCCTAACGAAGCAAGAGCAATTGCAAGAGCTTGCCCCCAAGCACCTCCTCCATAAAAACATATATTTGAAAATGACAACATTTAAGCTTTTACTCCTTTTTTTCCAACTTTTTTAAAAATTGGATTATTATTATGAGCTTCTGGGTCTAGAGGCCACCTTGGCCTTGGCTGGAAATTCAAATTAGTTGCTCCTTCAAAATTATATTTTTCATAGCCTGCCCAAGCAATCATCGCTCCATTATCAGTGCATAAATGTATTGGAGGAGCAATAAAGTAAGCGTCACTATCATGAGCAAGTTTTTCTAGTTCATTGCGAATATATTTATTAGAAGCTACACCACCAGCGACAACGAGTTGAACATTTGAATGTGAATTAATTATTTCTTTAAATTGAATCAAAGCTATTTTAGTTCTATCAACTAAACAGTCAGAAATTGTTTTTTGTAAACTTGCTGACAAATCTTGAATTAAAACTGGAGTTAACTTATTTCTTAATACAGTTTGTGAAAATGCAGTTTTCAATCCAGAAAAAGAGAAGTTAGGATTTTTTGATTTATACATTGGTCTTGGTAATTTAAAGCTATTAGGGTCCCCATTTTTAGCTATCTCTTCTATTCGTGGGCCTCCTGGAAATCCAATATCTAGTATTTTTGCTGCTTTATCAAAAGTTTCTCCTGCTGCATCGTCTAATGTTGTACTTAACCTTATATATTGGCCATATTTTAAAACTGCTATGATTTGAGTATGACCACCAGATACAAGGAGAAGTAAATAAGGATAATTAATATTATTAGTTAATCTTGCGGTTAAAGCATGCCCTTCAAGATGATTGACGGCAACATAAGGAACATTTAGTGACATAGCTAATGATTTGCCAAAAACTGTGCCTACAATCACCCCACCAATTAACCCTGGTCCTCCAGTAGCAGAAATCAATTTTATATCATTTATTTTTAATTTAGATTCTATTAAAGATGCTTTAACAGCATACTCTATATTATTTAAATGATCTCTTGCTGCAACTTCTGGAACTATCCCGCCATACTTTGACAAATTAGAATTTTGATTGATAACTACGTTAGATAAAATTTCTTTATTTGAATTAATAATAGCCACAGCTGTATCATCACAACTAGTTTCTATACCCATAATGATTTTTTGATTAGTATTTTGCATCTTTTTATCCTAAGTTAACCACTTTTTAAGCCTAAATTAGTGTTAAAGTCCAGTAAAGCAAATACAAATTACTATTGTAAGTTTTTAGATTTTCTATATTTATGTTAAAAAATTGGTTAAGGCTAACTTAAATAAATTATTGATTTTAGTAAAATACGATTGAATTGAAAATGACATTAAAAATAAGAATTGCCACGCGTAAATCTCTATTAGCGCTCCGTCAAGTAGATATGGTAAAGCAAAATTTAGGTCAAAATGTTATAGTAAATATCTTAGATATAGTAACTTCTGGAGATAAGACGCTGGATAAATCTCTTGCTGATATAGGAGGCAAGGGATTATTTATAAAAGAATTAGAAAATACCATCCTAAATGATGATGCGGATATAGCTGTTCATTCAATGAAAGATATGGAGACAGAAATAGCCAAAAATACAGTCATTGCTGCTGTTTTGCCCAGAGGAGATAGAAGTGATGTTTTATTAGGTAACTATGCCTCCCTTGATGAACTTCCGAATGGAGCTTTAATTGGAACAAGTTCTGTTAGAAGAGCTGCATTTGTAAAATCATATAGACCTGATTTAATAATTAAAATGCTAAGAGGAAATGTGGGCACTAGAATTGAAAAGCTAAATAATGGAGAGTTTGATGGAATTATTTTAGCTAAAGCAGGTCTAGATAGATTAAATATTAACTTAGGTCATATTATACCAAAAGAAATAATGCCCCCTGCATCTACTCAAGGTGTAATAGCAATTCAATCAACTAATTTCAAAAAAACTAATTTAGAAATAGATATTAATAATTTACTTTCCAATATTAATGACGAAAAAACTAATTATGAAACTTTAGCTGAACGAAGTTTCTTAAGATTTTTAGATGGATCTTGTCGTTCACCAATTTCATCAAGTGCATATATAACTGAAACTAATAACTTGATATTATATGGTGCAATAGCAAAATCAGATGGAACTTTAGTAATAAAATCAAGTATAACTGGTTTAAAAGAAGATGCTGTTTCACTAGGTCAAGAATTAGGTAAAGAAATAATTTCAAAAGGTGGTAATAAAATCTTGCATCAATAGAGAATTCAGATCTTAGGAGTTTTTTTGTTTACAAGTTTAGATACAATAACGTTTATACTTCGGGAAAAAGAAGATGCTTTATTGAATGCAAAATACTTGAGAGATAAAGGTGTTTTTGCAGAATCTCTTCCAATTGTTTATTTAGAATATTTTGATCCAACAATTGAAATAATTGATTTTGACTACTTAGTTATAACAAGTCCTAAAGCTGTACATACATTAAATAATTTAATATTGTCTGATGCTTACAGCGTTTCTAAAAAAACTAATATATTTGCTATAGGATTAGAAACAAATAAAAAATTAAAAAATGAAAAGTATAAGAATGTTTTTCATGCTAATGGAAATTCAAAGGCTCTATTTCAATTAATTTTAAATAAAACTTTACAGAATGATAAGGGACTTTGGATAACGGCTAAAGATAGAAGCTTTGATTTGCAGTCAATGCTTAAGTTAAAAAATAGAAGACTTGAAATTTACGAGTCATATAAAATGCTACCTATTAATGAGATAGCAGAAAATAATATAGATAGTTTAGTAAATTCTAAAAATTGCAATCTTCTTATTTTATCATCAAGAAATGTTTTGTTAAGCAAAATTCTTTTAGAACAATATAATTTATTTGAAAAAGTTAATGATAAAGCCATTTTATTAGTCAATAGTTCTAATGTAAGCCAAAAAGCAAAAAAAATAGGTTGGAAACACGTGAAAATTATTAAGAAAAATTTTACTAAAGATATCTTAGATCATATAGTACAAACAACTAAATAATTAGGAAAATCAGAATGGTGGCGTCTAAAAGTCAGCCCAACAAAATGGATAGTGAACCCATAATAGATATGGGGCCTGTTTACCAAGAAAAAAAATTAAAAATAATAATCTATATATCTCTTTTTCTAAGTTTTTTAGTTACGATCATTTCACTCTCGTTTTTTTATTGGGTAATTGAATTTTATATACCTAATCAATTGAATTCTAAAAGCTCTAACTTAGAAAAAGTAATAGATCAAATTCAAAATAATAGTAAATTGTTAGGTAAGGACATTGCTAAAATTAGACAGAACTCGATTGATTTAAGTAATAAATTAGCAAATGTAGATATACAAAATAATAATAACACAACCAAAATTGACCTTGATAATATAAAGAAAGTAATCTTTTCCTTGGAAAATCAGATCGAATTAATTTCAGACAAAATTACTAAGATAGAAGAAAATAAAAAACTTTCTAAAGGTAATGTAACAAGTAATCTTATTGTAAAAAATAATAAATCATATCAATCAAATCTTAAATCAAACAACAAACTGAAAACAAAAGAAAAGTTATTGATAGTTGAATTAAAAAGTATAATTGGAAATCTTTTAAAAAGGAAAGATTTAGGATTAGTTTTAAATAAAAAAGATATATTAGATGAAACAAATTATCTAGATCAGATAAAGCAATACCTGGCTGGGTCTTTTAAATTAAGACAGTTTACTGAAGAAATGTCTCCACGCTCTTTAATTACAAAGGCAGAAAAAGAGATGGATAATGGAAACATACAAGAAGCAATTAATTTACTAAGGCAGTTGCCTAAAAGTTGGAAAAGTTCAATTAATGAATTTATTTTAAGAGCAGATCAAATTTTAAATAAAAAAATATTAGGTGAATAATTAAGTGATATTTAGAATTCTAAAATTAATTATTTTTATAGCAATTATTTGGTATATATCAAATTTTATTGCTAATACAGAAGGAACTACAACTATTAATTGGATTGGTTGGGGTATCGAACTTCCAACGGATAGACTTATATTTATTTTAATAATATTTGCTGCGCTTTTAATCTTTATTGATAGAATTTTAATATTTATTTTTAATATTCCGAAATTAACCCTTCGGAGGTTAGAAGCAAAAAAAAATCAAAAAGTTGAACATAAATTAGTTAAAGCTTTCTTACTCGCCAGCCATGGAGAGTTTATTTTAGCAGCAAAAGAAGCTGCTTTAATTTCACAAAATACTAAAGATAAAAAACTTGGTAAATTATTGAAAGAGCATTTAGATGTTGTAAATAATATAAACTTTGAATCTGAAAATAAAAAAGAAATCCCACAAAATTATTTTAAGAGTTTAGCCGATGACCCAACGACGGCATTTGTAGGACATTTAGCTCTTATGCGACAAGCTATATTAAATAAAGCAGACCTAATAGACATTATTTATGAAGCTGAACAGGCGCTAAAATTTGAAACTGAATCAAAACAAATTCTAGAAATCTTGCTTTTTTCATATGCTAAAATAAATGATGTTACTAATTCATTGAAACATCTAAAAACAATTAAAAATCTTAAATATTTGGATGAACTTACTTTTAAGAATATTGCAGCAGATTTAAATTATTTAAGCGCGTTAAAATCTATTGAGGAATCAAATAATAAGGCAGCAATAAATTTTTTAAAAGAAGCTATGAGGCTTAATCCTGGGCATATTTTAGCTTCTATCAAATTATCAAATATGATTACTGGTATTGGATCTTTGTCGAAGGCTATTATCTTTTTAGAAAGAACATTTTTAATTACTGCTCATCCTGACGTCTTATTAGAGTTGTCAGAAAAATGGAATTTAAAAACTTCAGGTTCTAAAGTTTCTAAAGCAATTAGTATGTTAAATAAAAAAATATCAACTAAAATTAAAAATGATCTAAAAATAGAAATAGCCTCTTACGCAGTAAGTAAAGAAATATGGGGAGAGGCTAATAAATTATTATCTGATATACCAGAAGAAAAATTAACAAATAAAGCGTATCAGGTTCTTGCCGATATTTCTGGTTCTCAAAATAATGCAGAAAAAGTTAAGTATTACTTAGAAAAAGCAGCAAATGCTATTCAAGGAAAACATTATCATTGTTCATCTTGTGGTATTAAAAACGATCAATGGGAACTGCATTGTCCCAAGTGTGAAGCTTTGAGTAGTATTAGATGGATGAGTATAAGTGATATTGAAATAACAAATAGTCTTTCTTTATCTAATACATTTTCTAGCTTAAATAAAAATTTAATTGATAAAAAAAATTAAAGTAAATTTATCAATGATTTGTATATTAGATAAAATGATAAAAATATTAAAATTGATCCACAAATTATAAAAATATTTTTTTGTTTTGTTTTTATATAATTTTGAATTATTGCAAATGTTATAGAAAATGATGCTAATATATACCAAAAAGCATCTATTATGCCTGCTAATAGAGCCATACCAAATTTTGTTTGAGTGCTATAGTCGTCATTTAAGAATTGACTAAAAATAGCTGAAAAAAATATCATGACTTTGGGGTTAATCAAAGACGCTGTAAATCCAATTAAATAACTCTCAAATAATGACTTTGGCGTTTTATACACTTCATTATTTCCTTTTTTAGTTTGTGTGAAAAACAATATTTTCCAACCAATGAAAATTAAAAAAAATGCTCCTAATATTTGTATGATTTGAATTGTTACAGGTGATATTTTAAGTAATAAATTCATGCTATATATTGAAAGAATAGCGTATAAAAGAATCCCAAAACCATGACCAATAGAAGCTATTATTCCAGACAACAATCCCTTCGCATTTGTAATATACAGAATTATAATTAAGCTTGGCCCAGGGGTTATGGCTCCAATGAGACAAATAGAAACAATTGTTAACCATTCATAAATATTCATTTTAACCCTAAATTTTTATCCCTATTATACTTGACCAATAAAAGAGTTTTGTCTTAAAGCCTCATAAATTGTTATAGCTACTGAATTACTTAAATTCAAACTTCTACTTCCATCAACCATAGGTATTCTTAGTTGATGCTCTTTCTTAATTGTATCAATTATTTCCTGAGGCAATCCATTTGTTTCACTTCCAAATAATAGACAGTCTCCAGAACAAAACTTTATTTCAGTATATGTTCTTTTAGCAAACTTTGTTAAAGCGTAAATTTTATTGTATTTGATTGATTGGATGCATGAAATTAAATCATCATGAATAAAAAAAGTAGCATTTTTTTTATAATCTAATCCAGCCCTTTTTAAAGAATTATCATCTATCTTAAAGCCAAGTGGTTTAATTAAGTGAAGAGTAACGCCAGTATTCGCAGCTAGCCTTATTATATTCCCAGTATTGGGAGGTATTTCTGGATTAAATAAAATAATATGAAACATATTTTATACTTGCCCTTGAAGTTTGATTAAATTAATTCAATGATCCTTGTAAAATATATTTTAGTATTCTTACAACTTGATGTTGATCTTTGGCCACAGCTGATGCTGAAGCATCAATTTCTTTAAGTGCATGCTGATGTTCGTCATTATGAATAACAATAATCGACTTATTTAAAGCTGAAGCAACCCCAGCATCAAAAGCAGCATTCCATTGTTTATATTTATCCCCAAATTTAACTACAACTAAATCACAATCAGTTATTGCTTTTCTTGTTTTTATAGAATTAATTTTAGCGCCTTTATTGTCTTTCCAAAAATTCTTTTCTTCAGGTCCAAGAATCTCAACTCCACAATTATCTGAGGCATCATGATTAGTAATTGGTGAAGAAAAAGAAATTTCTAATTTCTCGTTTTGGCATAGTTGAATAATTTCATCTCGCCAGTTACTATGTATTTCACCAGATAAATATACATTTAACATATCAAACTCCTTTTTTATTTTTGTTTGCTTGGCAATAATTGAGGTGCTTTTAACATAGTAATCCATAAAGACAAACTAGCTATAACAGCCAAAACACTCATTACTAAAAGGATGAAATTATAATTAACGTCTATATCTAATAACTTTCCTACAATAGCAGGTCCTATTGCTGTTCCAAAAACCATTGTAGAAGTTGATAAAGATCGAACAGATCCTAAATTTTTTGTCCCATAATACGTTGGCCAAAAAGTTCCACCTATTGTCATTGCTAAACCCTGCGTCATGCCAAGAAAACCAAATCCCATTGCTGCTGTTAGGTAAGTATTACTATATGAAAAAATTAATAACCCAGTTGCCATTGGTAAAAGATAGTAAGGCAATATTTTTTCTACCCCAAATTTATCAAGCATCCAACCTGAAGTTAAAGTTGTTAAAATAGACATGCCTGTATAAAAAGGAAATAACGAAGTAAATGTTATCAAGGACCAATTTTTCACTTCAGTTAAGTGAACCATATTAAAAAAAAATGCAGTTGAAAAAATTGGTGGAATTAAAAAAGGTATAATCACAGCCCAAAACACCCAATTTTTAAGAACATCCTTTCGTTTCCAATGTTTGGATTCCATTCCAACTTGATCAGATAGATCTTCTTGTTTACTATTTGGAGTTCTTTCATTTGATAATAATTTTATAATAATAGGTAATATTAAAAGTAATATTACTGTACCAACCAACCAACTATTTCTCCATCCAATCAACATAATTAGTGACACAAATATGACGGGGAATATAGCTTCTCCTATTGAAAAGCCCATTATGGAAAGTGATATCGCTTTTCCCTTATTTTTACCATACCATTTTCCAATAGCCACAGCTGGAATGTGAATGAGCATTCCTTGTCCAAAAAATCTTAGGCCAAAAATAATTAAAGGTAAGATCCAAACTAAATCTACAAATGTCATAGCTAAACAAACGAGACTTAGTGAGATAATTACAATTTTTATATTCATTGTTATCTTGTATTTATCTATATACCCACCAAAACAAAGCATGGCTATTGCTGACGCTAGTGTGCCCCCAGAGTATATAAATCCCCAATCTCCATGAGATAGATTGAAAGCTTGTCTAATTTCTCCTGCAAATAAAGAAATAAAGAAGGTTTGTCCAAAGCATGAACAAAAATAAAGCAATCCAGTTGCTGTTAACCATCTGGCATTTTGGAATAAAAAACTCATACTGAAAACCAATTTAAATATATAAGTTAAAAGATATGATCGTTAACGTAAATATTAGCAATAGTTTTAAACTTTTAGTTCACCAATTAAATTATTTTCAATATCAATAAATTGGTCTGTTGGGTTTCCTATTCTTCCATAACCATTCCATACTTTAAAGCCAAGAAGTTCTTTTTGAAACTCAGATAATTTAGCAAAAATATTTTTTTTAATTCCAAGTGTAAAATTTTCTTGTGGCCTAAATTGAGGGCCACAAAATGTTATCAGAATAGCCAATCTATCTTGACGACTTACATTCGCGCCAGTGCCATGCCATAATCTTCCATCTGTAATTATAGCGCATCCTGGGGGACCTTCAGCTGAAATAGTTTGAATACCTTTATCTAACTTTTTATCAGGATGTCTTCCAAAGAGATGTGATCCGGGAACAATTAATGTCCCTCCATTTTCTTTATTCATGCCATTCAACATAATTAATACATTAGAAACAGCTGGCCTAGAAATTAATTCATTATTCTTAATTATTGGTTTATTGATCTTTATATCAAACTTTTTCCTATTTAAAGAACCTGCTGGAAGAAAATTATGATTTCTATTAACTGGGTCTGGAAGCCACCATTGATCAGTATGAAGATCCATAGCTATTCCTCCAGGTTTTGCTATATTAGCAATAAAACTAGAAACTAAAAACTCGTTACCAATTATTTTTTTGACACAATCTATGTAATTATGACTTTGTAAAATATCTAAAAAAGCTTTCCCTTTATTAGGTAACATCCATACTCTTTGATTAATTCCTGAGCTTTTAGAATTTTTATCAAAATCTCCCCATTTTATTTCTTTGCTTCCATCTTCATAGGCTATATTTAATTGCTTTTCCGCACGCGCCTGCTCTTGTAATCTTTTAGACGCCAATATATTTAATTCTCTTGGAATAGCGTCTTCAAGAAGGCAATAGCCCCATTTTTTTAAATTACTTTTTGCAGTTATTATTGATTTAGTAGGTTGCGGATAGATTTGTTTCATTTTGTTTCTCTACTAGGTTAATTTTCTCTACCCTTTTGTTATTTTATTAGATTTAAATGTTTTAATGCAGACTTAACAACCTCTTTTTGTTTTTCAGTTGCTGGAGAAGTTGGTCTTCTTGCAAAGCCAGTTTCGAGCCCTTGGAGTTTTTGCGCATACTTACAAAGTGATGGCATATTATCTAGACCAATAGCATCCCATAATGGCATTAATTTTTCATGAAGGTCCCGCGCTTTGGTCCAATCTTGTTCAATTACAGCATTCCAAAGCTCAACTGACGGACCAGGTGCAGCTGTTAATATAGCTGCGATTGAACCAGGAGCTCCGAGCTGATAAGATAAATAAAGAAGTGCGTCAACTGCGCTAAAGATCATATTTTCTGGTTTAGCTCTTCTTATTAGGTCTGCAAAAAGTTTCATGTCGCCTGCGCTTTGTTTAACACCCAAAACACCTGGAACCTCATCCATAATTCTTAAAAGTAAATTAGGTGATAAATAGCACCATGGAACCACATTATATATTAAAATAGGTATCTGACATTCTTCATGAATTTCTTGAAAATGTCGAACCATAGCATCATCGTCTGGTCTAAAAAGATAACTAGGGGGAGTTATTTGAAGTGCAGCTACATTAAGCGCTTTAACGGACTTTCCTCTTGCAATCACTTCATCAGTAGAGTTTGCAATAATTCCTGCTACTAATGGAACTCTACTTGCTAACGCTTCAGAAGTTTTTTCCATTAAAGAAATATATTCATCTCTGTTTAACACATGGCCTTCACCCGTACTTCCACCAGCTGCTAAACCATGAACTCCATTTTCAATCAGCCAATCTACTTGGGGTTTTACTAATGAGAGATCAATCGATCCATCTAGGCTAAATGGAGTTGTGAAGGGTGCAATTATTCCTTTAAGTTTAGTCATTACCATTTCCTTATTTTACATTGTGGAATTTATAAATTATTTATCATTATTGTTGTTGATCATTTAAGGATATGTAAGTGTAATCTAATTTTAAGTTTCGTATTATGGAATTGTAGTAAATTTAAATGAAATCACTTAGAAAAATATCTGAAGTGCTAGATTGTTTTTCAAAAACAGAACCTAGACTGAGCCTTAATATAATTTCAGAAAAAACAGGTCTTCCTAAAACTACCGTTCATCGCTTATTAAAAAGCTTAAGAGATATTGGTTTTATAGTTCAGGATAGTAGTCGAGACTTATACAGACTTGGAGATAGAATTATAAACCTTAGTGGCATAGTTCTGTCTGATCTTGATTTGCCACGCCATTCAAGAATGCCAGCTATTAAATTAATGAATCAAAGTGGTGAAGCGGTCCACGTATGTGTTTTTGATGGTCAAAATGTAATTTCTATTGATAGGCATGAGATGGGAAAAAATAATAACGAAATAGTAAAGATCGAGAGCGAGCCACCTTATTGTACAGGAACAGGTAAAGCTATCCTTGCTTGTCTGTCGGATAAGCACGTAAGAGATTTGATAGGTCAAAGTCGTGAAAAATATACCAGTAAAACAATTACAAATCTAGATTATATAATAGAAGAACTTGATCTTATCAGATCTCGAGGTTTCTCAATTGATAATGAAGAAAGGCAATATGGAATTAAATGTGTAAGCGTAGCAATTTATCATAAAAATAAAGTTATCGGGGCAATTAGCGTCACTGGTCCAAAAGAGAGGTTTTCTGAAAGCAGAATTATAACACTTGCTGAACTGGTTAAAGATGCTGCTTACTTTATTAGCCAATCATTAGAAACAGGGATTATTCCAAAGTGGATCAGGTCTCACTAGTAAATAAAAATATCAAAGATAAAAATTACATGTAATTTTATAGGAAATAATAATTATGAAAATAGATGATGAAACAAAAATATTTTTACAAAATAGATGTAATTTAAAATCTCATCCACATCATACTTTTACTCCTAATGAATTAAGAACAGAACGATTGGATCAGCTTAAAAAAGATAATTTATTATTACCAGAAGTGCTTAATATAGAAAATATTCAGATCCTCGGTAGAAATAACCAAAATATAAAATTAAGATTTTATTTTCCAAAATCCTATAAAAAAAATATTAAAAATCCTGTAATCCTATTTTTTCATGGAGGTGGTTTTGTAATGGGAAATTTAGATACACATGATTTTACTTGCCGCTCTATTTGTATTGAATCAGAAATGATTGTTATAGCAGTTGATTATAGTTTGTCTCCAGAAAGCAAATTTCCTATTGCCTTGAATGAGGCCAAAGATGTTCTTCAATCACTATCTCTGTTTAAAGATAAATTTAACCTAGATATTAGTAATATTTTTGTATGTGGGGATAGTGCAGGTGGGAATTTAGCAACAGTTTTAGCTATTAATTCTAACAAAAATTTAACAATTCCAATTAAAGGTCAAATTCTAATATACCCTTGTGTTGATTTAACACTTTCAATGCGTTCTATGGATATTTACTTAGATGGCATGACACTAACATATGACACTATGGCTTATTTTGTTGATCATTATTTAGAAAATAAAATGCAATCAGTAGACTGGGAAGCTTCACCTTTATTTGCGCCTAATTTAGAAAATATGCCAGAAACTTATATTTTTGCCGCTGGATTAGATCCTCTGTTAGATGAAGGTATTGCTTATACTAATAGATTAAAATATTTTGATAATAAAGTTTCTTATAAATTGTACTCTGGACAAATACATGGATTTTTATCAAATTCTAAACACTTTCCTAAATCATTAGATTGTATTAGAGAAATAGGTAATGCAGCAAAGTCGATGGTTAGTTAGAGGAAATGAAATAATGGAAGTTATTATATTTGGCGGCTCAGGCTTTCTTGGAAGCTGGGTTGTTGCTAAACTCATAAAGTCTAGTTACAAAGTTACAATATTTGATTTAAATATTGATAAAAGTTTACTTACTAAATTACTAGGTAAAGAAATTTCTAAGATTAAATTCATCTCTGGTGACATCACTGATTATGATCAAGTGTTGTCTTCTATAAATAACATAAAATATGTTATAAATCTTGCTGGTTTGATGACACCGGATTGCAGTAAAAATCCTGTTTTAGGAGCACAAGTAAATATTATAGGTTCAATTAATGTTTTTGAAGCAGTTAAGAAAAAGCGTATATCATTTCTTATTTATGCAAGTAGCGCTGGGATTTTTGGTCAAGAAGACCAATACTATCCTTTACCAGAAACTCATTATGGTGCCTATAAATTAGCAGTTGAAGGTGTTGCTAGAGCATATTTTAATGAAAATAAAATTTCGAGTTTAGGTATACGACCATTTGTGATTTATGGGCCTGGAAGAGAGATTGGTGGTACGGCTGGGGTAACATTAGCTTGTAAGGCAGCTAAACAAGGCTACCCACATAATATTAATTTTTCAGGGAGTGCAGGTTTTGTGTACATAGCTGATGTTGCCAATTTAGTTCAAATGTCTATGGAGAAATCCCCTCTTGGAGCAAATGTAATAAATATAAATGGTATAACGGCAAGTGTTGAAACCTTTGCAGCGATAATTAAAAAAAATATACCTCTTGCAAATTTAACAATTAAGGGCGAAGGATTAGCTGTTGTGGATGAAATCTTAGGTAAGCATCCTTCTGAATTTTTTGAAAAATTTCAATATACAAGTCTTAACGATGGAATACAAAGTACAATCAACTTTTATTAATTTTATTTATTATAAAGAAAAAGAGATGAATTCCTCAAGATCATCAAACTCTACTGGCATTACATATATGATTTCGGCAATTTTTTGCCTTTCTTTAATGGATGGTTTCACAAGGTATTTAACTGATTATTATAATGTAATTACAATTAATATGTTCAGATATTTATTTTTATTTTCATTTGTAATTCTAATAAGTAGTCAAAAACATAAAAGTATTATCTATGTTTCTAGAACCAAATTTAAATTAATACAGCTTATTCGGGGGTCCATTCTGGCTATTGAAATGTGTTTTGCGCATTATCTATTCTTAAAGGTAGGTTTGATAGAGACGCACGCTATTTTTGCTAGTTGTCCCCTTATCGTTGCTGTTTTATCAGTATTCTTTTTAAATGAGAAAGTAGGCTGGAGAAGGTGGACGGCTATTTTAATAGGCTTTATTGGTATTTTAATCATGCTAAAGCCAGGTACGAAAGTTTTTGACCCATTATCATTAATTGCTTTAGCTTGTGCGTTTGCCTTTGCTGTTTATCAAATTTTAACTAGGTATGTATCAAGTGAAGATAGTACAGATACAAGTCTCTTTTATACTGGTCTTACTGGTTTTGTTTTACTTACTGTTGTGGGACCTTTTTTTTACACACCAGTAGATAGTTTTCATTGGATTTTGATACTTATAGTTTGTTGTTTGGGTGCAGGAGGGCATTATTTAATGATAAATGCATTTAAATATAGTGAAGCGTCTTTATTACAACCATTTACATATCTTCATTTAGTTTTTGTTTCAATTATAGGTGTAATGATATTTGATGAAACATTAGAATCAGAAGTCATTTTGGGATCTGTGATTGTCATTTCAGCTGGATTATTCACGTTTTGGAGAGAACATTTAAAGAGGCAATAAATTAAAGGAGTTAAACATGTCTAATTTTAAATATGAAAATATATTATTAACTGGCGCCGCAGGAGCTTTAGGTGACCAGCTAAGAGAGCCTCTATCA
This sequence comes from uncultured Rhodobacterales bacterium, assembly GCA_964633395.1. Lineage (GTDB taxonomy): Bacteria > Pseudomonadota > Alphaproteobacteria > Puniceispirillales > Marisalimonadaceae > CAJJBL01. The sequence goes on along the minus strand of CAZWGZ010000003.1, from coordinate 21,743 downwards.
AAAGTTTGTAAATCATTGAGGATTTCTGATAGAGAGATATTAAAGAAAACGTTTCAAAATGAAGAGGTTACTCAAGCAGATTTATCTAATGAAAATCAAATGTTGGATTTAACCAAAAATATTGATTGCGTTGTCCATATGGGAGGTCAGAGTATTGAAGGCTCATGGAGCAATGTTTTAAACTCTAATATTATAGGTATGTATAATTTATACGAAGGATGTCGTAAAAATAACGTTAAACGAGTTATATGGGCTAGTTCCGTTCATACCGTTGGTTTCTATCCTAGGTCTCAAGTTGTAGATAATAAAGTAATGCCAAGACCAGATAGTAATTATGGTTTATCGAAAGTGTTTGGCGAATCATTAGCTCAATATTATTGGGATAAATATCAAATTGAGACAGTTTCTATTAGAATATATTCATCTACACCTGAACCGGAAAATCAAAGAGTTTTATCGACATGGTTAAGTTATAACGATTTACGAAGATTGATTAAAGCGTGTATGGAAACTTCAAATGTAGAACATTCTATTATTTTTGGAGTGTCTAATAACGATTCCATTCTAATAGATAATAAATTTGCGAATCATATAGGTTATAAGCCTAAAGACAATGCTGAAGAGTATAGAGGCAAGGTAGAAGAGAAGCATGGTTTTGTTGATTCTAAAGATGCTCTTGTTAGAACGCATGGTGGTTATTTTGCCTCAGCTGGTCATTATGACGACCCAGAATAATCAAAAAAATATTGATATAAAAAATAATAAAATCACATTTTTAATTAAAACTTCTTGATTTTATTTTAATAATTGAGAAGATACACCCAATTGAGAAACACAATAGTTTCTTTTAGTCGGATTATTATTTGGGGAAATTTTAATTAATCCAAATGTAATCTTTAATTTAATACTAGGGAGGAATTCTATGAAATTCAAATCTAGCCTATTTATAGGCGCTGTAGCACTTGCTGCAACGAGTTTAGTAGCTATCTCAGCAAATGCTGGTGAAAAACTACGTTGGAAGATGCAAAGTACTTGGGGTAGTCAAGTTGCCATTAATGGTGAAGCTGCCGTTTACTTTTCAAATAAAGTTAAAGCAATCTCAGGTGGTGACGTTCAATTAAGGTTCCATGAGCCAAACGCTCTTGTACCTTCATTAGAAGTTTGGGATGCTGTTAAGAATGGTGCAGTAGATGCAGGTTATACAACACCTGGTTATCATGCTGGAAAAATTCCTGCAGTTTCTTACTTTACAGCTGTTCCTTTTGGTCCTGGTGCAAGTGAGTACCATGGTTGGATGGAATATGGTGGCGGTCAGCAATTAAAGGACAGAATCTATGGCGATTATGGTTTGCAAGCTCTTAACTGTTTAACACATGCTCCTGAGACTTCAGGTTGGTTTCGTAAGAAAATCACCAAAGTTGAAGAGTTAAAAGGAATGAAAATGCGTTTCTTTGGACTTGGTGCAATGGTTATGAGTAAGCTTGGTGTGTCAACTCAGCTATTAGCTGGTGGAGATATTTACCCAGCTCTTGAAAAAGGTGTTATTGATGCAACTGAATTTTCAATGCCTACTCATGACTTAAGTTATGGTTTTTACCAATTAGCTAAGTTTAACTATTTCCCAGGATGGCATCAGCAGACATCAATTGGTGAATTGTTAATGAATAAAAAGGCTTGGGGTGCTTTAACAAAAACACAACAGTCTGTCATTGACGCAGCATGTCGTGACACTATGTGGTGGGCTCTTGTTAGATCTGACGCTAAACAAGTTCCAGCCATGCGTGAACTTGAGAAGAAGGGCGTAACATTTGTTACTTGGCCTGATTCTGAAATTTCTAAGTTTAAAAAAGCTTGGGATGAAGTTGTAGTAGAAAAGTCAGCTTCAGATCCTTTATTCAAGGAAATCACTGCAAGTTATGACGCTTTCAGGGCAGACTATAGTATTTGGTCCAGTAAAGCTTATTTAAAGCAAGGAATGAAGTACTAAAAAAATAATAAGCGCACCTATTTAAATATAGGTGTGCTTTTTTCTATTTTTCTAAAAATATATTTGAATTATTATATTTAATAAGTTAAGTGTTTTGAAATACAAACTTATTAAATCTTGACTGGGGGAAAATCATGGCGGGTCTTACAGAAAAAAATATGGAAGGTCTTATCTCAATAAGTGAAATGCTTCGAGAACTTGTTAATAGAGTTGGTCGAGCAGGTACATGGCTTTTAGTTCCTCTAGTTTTAATAACAATGTGGGATGTGGTAGCTAGAAAATTAGTCTGGATTCAAATATTTATGGTAGAAAATTTTGGCTCTTTTTTTGAATCTACTTTAATGCAGGAAATGGAATGGCACCTTCATACAGCAGTTTTCTGTTTGGTGCTAGGTATGGGATATACACATAATAGGCATGTTAGAGTTGACTTTATTCGAGAAAATATGAAATTTAAAACCAAAGCTATGGTTGAGTTTTTTGGTAATATATTCTTTATGTTACCTTTTACACTTGTGTGTATGTATTTTGCTATAATCTATACAATGGACTCTTATGAAATTAATGAAGTTTCAGCTTCTTTAGTTGGGTTAAGTAATAGATGGGTTATTAAAACATATCTACCAGTTGGTTGTTTCTTCCTTTTCTTAGGGGGGATGTCAGTTATGATACAGTTAGTAGCTGTAATTTGGGGTGACAATAAAAAGAAATTAAATCTTATGATCTTAGATTATGATGAAAAAAAATAAATCAACTCAGCAAGTTGTTGTGAGATAAATTATGTGGTTTTCAAAAGTTCCAGGGTATGTGTTTGATAAGCAAAAAACTCCATACTTAACAAAAGCTAAAAATTTGACTTTGGCTCAATCTCAATACGAATTAGTTGCGTATGGTATTTTTGTTGGAAGCTTATTTGGAATTATAGCTCTAGCAGCTATTCTAACTTTTTTCGAAACCAATAATATAATCTATTTATTATGGATAGTTGCCTCTGTTGGAGTTATAGGTTCGATTTTTGGAGTTGTAAGGAAGAATGACCTGATTTCGTCTTATATAATTTCAGCTGGACCATCTATTATAATCGCCATTAGTTTTTATGAAGCTTTAATAGCTAATGCATCTGTATTACCTTTAACTATTTTTGTTTGCCTTTTTCTTTTGTCAGTCAAATATGGTTTAAGAGTTATTAAAATTGTCGGTTGGCAAAAATATAATGAAGATAATGAAATTAATAATAAAAAGAGAGTGTGGGGGCAGTAATGCATTTTGTTGAAATAATAATTGAGTATTTACCAATTTTTATGTTTGTGACGATGGGAATCTTACTTTTCATAGGATATCCTGTTGGCTTTATACTTGGTGGTGTTGCTATAACGTACGGTTTCATAGGTTATCTGTTTGGAGTTTTTAGATTTGCAGAGTTTTTCAATTTTGTACCAAGAATTTGGGGTTTTTCCGCAGAAAATCTAATTTTAGTAGCTATACCAAGTTTTGTCTTTATGGGAACCATGATGGAAAGAAGTGGTATTGCCAACGATTTACTAAGAACCACTCAGATAATGCTAAGAAAAGTTCCTGGTGGTTTGGCTATGTCAGTTACAGTTATGGGAACTGTTCTTGCTGCAATGACTGGTATAATTGGTGCCTCGGTAACTATGATGACCGCTTTGGCTTTGCCTCCAATGATTAAAGCAAAATACAGTCATGCTTTGGCAACTGGTGTTATAGCGGCTTCTGGTACCTTAGGTATTCTTATACCACCTAGTATTATGTTAATTATTATGGCTGATATTATGCAAGTCTCAGTTGGTAACTTGTTTATGGGTGCGCTAATGCCAGGATTAACTCTTGCATTGATGTATTTGATATTCATTTTCATATGGGCTTCAGTAGATCCAAAAGTTGCTCCTGCTATTAAAGAAGAAGATATGCAATATGAAAAAGGAAAATTACCAATAATGGTTCTTAAAGCATTTTTACCTCCAGTAACATTAATAGCGTTGATTAAAGGTTCTATACTTCTTGGTTGGGCGACTCCAAGTGAAGCTGGAGCAGTTGGAGCTTTTGGTGCTACTATGCTTGCAATTATAGGGGGTAAATTCTCTTTCCCAATGCTCAGAAGTGTTATGCATTCTTCAGGTCTTACTATTTCAATGGTGTTTTTGATTATTATAAGCGCCACCTGTTTTGCTTATGTGTTTAGATCACTAGGGGGAGACTATATAGTTGAAGAGTTAATTGAAAAAGCTGGATTAGGATCATGGGGATTGTTATTCTTATTAATGGGTATGACATTCATTCTAGGTTTCTTTTTAGATTGGGTGGAGATAACATTAATTATTCTTCCAATCTTTGCGCCACTTGTTGTTCTTCTTGATTTTGGAGATCATGTAACACAGTTAACTGGTCTTGATGGAAGAAAGGAAACAATGATTTGGTTTTTAGTCTTGATGGCTATAAACTTACAAACATCATTTCTTACCCCACCATTTGGTTTTGCCTTGTTTTACTTGAAAGGTGTGGCTCCTCCAGAAGTTGCAACGCTAAGTATTTATAGAGGTGTAATTCCATTTGTGTGTATTCAGTTAGTAGGTTTGTCATTAGTAATCTATCAGCCAGAAATGGGCCTATGGCTTCCGAGGCTTATTTAATAAAATAATAAAACCGCATCTTTGAGATGCGGTTTTTTTTATTTTTTATAGGATTATTTTTTATGGATAATATTGGTATTTGTGGAGCAGGTCTAATTGGAGCAAGTTGGGCGATTGGCTTTGCAAATGCTGGTTATAAATCATTAGTTTATGATTCAAACGAAGATAGTTTTAAAAAATTTGAAATAGTTTCAGATCAATTATTAAAAGATTTAACAATTATCAATCCTGATTTAGACGTAGAGAAAATTAAATCAAATATAATACTCAATTGCTCAATAGAAGATATTTGTAAAAATTCTGTATTAATACAAGAAAGTATAATAGAAGATTTAGAAGCTAAAAAAAATATTTTTCAAGAGCTAGATAGATTATCTCCAAAGAACACTATATTAGCTTCTTCCTCATCATATCTATTGATTTCAAAAATTTCTGAAAATGTAATACATAAAGATAGATGTATAAGTGCACATCCAGCATTGCCACCTCATGTTGTTCCATTTGTTGAAGTTTGCGGTAGCTTAGAAACTACTTCTGAAATTATTGAAAAAGCGTTGTCTTTATATAAAGAAGCTAATTATGCAGCTATAGTTGTAAATAAAGAAACCGAAGGATTTGTTTTAAATCGATTACAAGGAGCTTTGCTTAATGAAGCAGTAAGGCTTCATGAGGGTGGATATGCCTCTATGGATGACATAGATATAGCAGTGAGACATGCTTTGGGAATTAGATGGGCGTTTATGGGTCCCTTTGAGATAATGGATTTAAATTCTCCTGATGGAATTAAAGATTCATTTACTAGGTATAAAACAGGTATTCAAAATCTAGCTAAAGAACAAAATAGTGTACCTGAATACTCTGATGAGTATATAAATAGTTTAGAAGAAGAACAAAGAAAGAGACTGTCCCATTCAGATAGACCGAATAGGATTGCAAAACGTAATAAAATGATAGCATTAATTAGAAAACTTAAACTTGAACTAGGAGAGGATATCCAAAATGGCTAAATCTAAAAAGGTAATTATAAGTTGTGCAGTAACTGGAGCAATACATACTCCATCTATGTCTGAATACTTACCGATAACTGCTGAAGAGGTAATAGAACATTCTTTAGCTGCTCATGAAGCTGGTGCAGCTGTTCTTCACCTTCATGCAAGAGATGAAGTCGATGGCCATCCAACGCAAGATCCTGAAGAATTTCAAAAATTCCTTCCAATAATTCAAAATTCATGTGACGCAGTTATTAATATTACTACGGGTGGTGGCCCGCAGATGACTGTGGAAGACAGGATGCGACCTGCGATGCATTTTAAGCCAGAATTGGCTTCATTAAATATGGGTTCAATGAATTTTGGTTTGTTTCCAATGTTAAAAAAACATAATCAATTAAAGTTTCCTTGGGAAAAGGAGATGTTAGAAAGAAGTAAGGGTTCATTATTTAAGAATACATTTGAAGATATTGAAAATATTATGATGCTTGGTTATGAGAACGGTACTAGATTTGAATTTGAGTGTTATGATGTAGGTCATTTGTATAACCTTCATTATTTTCATAAAGAAGGTTTGTTAAAAGGGCCTTATTTTATTCAGTTTGTCATGGGTATAATGGGTGGAATTGGAGCTGACGCAGATAATCTTCTACATTTGAAAAAAACTGCAGATAAATTATTTGGAGATGGATATGAATGGTCAGTTGTTGGAGCAGGAGCTGCTCAAATGAAAATAAATGCAACAGGAGCAGCTTTGGGGTCTCATGTTCGTGTTGGTCTGGAAGACTCATTATGGGACGGTCCTGGTAACCTAGCTAAAACTAATGCTGACCAAGTCAAAAGAGTTAGAGAAATTTTAGATGGCTTATCTTTAGAAGTCGCTACTCCAGATGAAGCAAGGGAGATGCTAGGTCTAAAAGGAAAAGATAAGACTAATATAAATTAGAAAAGATATATTATGAATTATGAAAAATTACTTGAAGGTAAAAAAGCTCTTATAACAGCAGGTGCTGATGGAATAGGCTACGCTATTGCTCAACGATTTGAAAAAGCTGGAGCAAAAGTGTTCGTCTGTGATATTAATGATGAAGCTGTTAAAAAAGCTAATTTAGCTGATGATAATATTAAAGCTTCAGTATGCGATTTAAGACAAACTCAATTAATTGCCGCTATGATTGAGGAGGGCTTTGATTATTTGGGTGAGTTAGATATTATAGTTAATAACGCAGGTATAGCTGGTGAAACCGCAGGTGTTGGAGAGCAAACATTGGGTGGATGGCAAGAATGCCTTCAGGTAAATATGACAAGTCACTTTGAAACTATGCGATTAGCTGTTCCTAGGATGAATGACGAAGGTTCTATTCTTTCTGTATCATCCGTAGCCGGTAGAGTTGGTTTTGCATATAGGCTTCCTTATGCCGCGACAAAGTGGGCTGTGATTGGGATGGTTAAGAGTTTAGCTATAGAGTTAGGGCCAAGAGGGATTCGAGCGAATGCACTTTTGCCTGGTATAGTTGAAGGTGAAAGACAAAATCGAGTAATAGACGCAAAAGCTAAAGTAAAAAATGTATCATTTGAAGAAATGAAAAATGAAATTTTGTCCGGAGCGTCTCTTAACAGATTTGTTACCCACGACGATTTAGCTGAGCAAGCTCATTTTCTATGTAGTCCATTAGGAAAGAATATTTCAGGGCAAGCCGTTAGTGTTTGTGGAAATATAGAAAAATCTGGATAAAAATCCAATTATAATCTTGAAATTTCTCTTAGAATAGGATGTATATAGGATTTGAATAATTCAGGATTTTCAGACATAGGGAAATGTCCAATACCAGGAATGATTGTAGCTTTTGATCCTTTTATTCTCTTTGCAGTGGCTTTAGTTCTTTCTGGCGTACACGAACAATCATATTCACCAGATAATAAATACACGGGGCATTTTTGAGTATCAATTAATTTTGAGCGATCGTCAAAATCACCATCGTGCCAATAAAAATAAAGGTCACCTTTGAAAACTCCTGGGCCGCCTTGCATATAATGCCATAAGGTTTCATGCTTAAAAATTTCAGGACTTTGAGGTGCAATTTGTGACGAAACAAATGCAGCCTGAACTTCTCCACCATGGACATCTGGTCTATGTAACCAATCTAAATCATAATATGCATCTAGTTTATCAGAGCCTTCAAGTGCAATAACCGCTCTAAGAAAATTAGACTGTTCTAAGGCTAAATGAAGCACTACTCTTCCACCCATCGAGCAACCCATGATAACAGGATTAATAACTTTATATGCATTACAAAAAGACATTATTATTTTCTTATATAAATCAGTAGTTAGTTTATATTCATTTAAATGATAATCCTTAGGAGGGTTAGATTTGCCATGCCAAGGAAGGTCAAAAGCAATTACTCGATATTTTTTTGTTATTTCTTTATCATTTAAAATATGACGAAACTGTCTTGAATCTGATCCAGCTGTATGAAGACATATAAGTGGAATTCCTTCACCAGCTTCTTCAACATAAATTCTAAAAACCTCATTATTAACGTTTATAGATATATATCTACCAATTATATCTTCAAAATGAATGTCATTATTTTCCATAGTAAACCCTTTATTAAAAATCTAAACTTCTATTAGAAGCAATTAGATCTTTGAAATATTGTAGATTTTGTATTAGAGGCGTTAAATCCCCATCAATAGTAATAATTTTTTTGGCTAACATTGCAAAAATATCGTGATAATCTCGCGGTGGTATTTTAAGCCAATGTTTATCCCAAGACTCAGATTGTCCATGAATTCTAAAGGTACCACTTTCAGTCAAAATTAATCTGGTATGTATAGATTGAATTATACCATTAGAGATCTTAATTAAATGATCTTCGTTTCCAATACCAAACGTAAAGGTTAGGTTTATCCAACGACCTTTGTAAACTAAACGTGAATTAGAGTTAACATTATTGATCCAACTATCAGTTGATTGCATATTAAAACTTTTTAAAATTATTTATAATTTACTATAAAGTTTTATAGTAATTATACAAAAAAAAATTAATATAAAACATATCAATATGGGGAGAAAAGATTTGTTTGATATAAATAGTTTTCTACATTCAGGAGCTTTGGCTCCAGCTAAAGAATGGAAGGGGTATCCAAAGTATAACTTTGTAGGAGGTCATAATGATAATGATAGTATCCCGGTAAAAGGTCTTAAAGAATCTATAGAGAAAATTTTAGAAAAAGAAGGAAAAACCTTAGCTAAATATGGACTGGAAAGTGGCCCACAAGGTTACCTTCCCCTTAGACATTTCATAGCTAGTGCATTAAAGAGTAGAGCTTCTATTCACTGCACAGAGACAGAAATATTAGTGGTTTCTGGATCCTTGCAAGCTTTAGATTTAGTTAACCAAACTTTATTGCAAAAAGGTGATACCGTTATAATTGAAGAAGAAAATTATGGTGGAACTATTACAAGGTTAAATAGATTGGGTGTGAATATGGTAGGGGTACCGTTGGAGAGCGATGGTATGAATATAAATGCTCTTAAAAAAATATTGATTGATCTTGAAAGCAAACACATTAAGCCAAGGTATATTTATACTATCCCAACAATTCAAAATCCTACAGGAACAATAATGTCTATTGAAAAAAGGAAAAGTTTATTAGCTTTATCTAATCAATATGGAATTCCTATTTTTGAAGATGATTGCTATGCCGATTTGATTTGGGAAGGTGAAAGGCCTCCAGCAATTAAATCATATGATACCCAAGGTTTGGTAATATATTGTGGTTCATTTTCTAAGTCTATAGCTCCAGCACTTCGTGTTGGTTATTTAGTGGCTAATTGGGATGTTCTTTCAAGAATATTGCCTTATAAAACTGACGCTGGAAGTGGCTCTTTAGAACAAATGGCACTAGCAGAGTTTTGTATAAATAATTTTAATAATCACGTAAAATTTTTAAGTAATGAATTAAAAGAAAAATCAGATACTATATGTAATGCTTTAGATAAATACTTTGGTTCCACTGCTGAATATGTAAAGCCAAGTGGTGGAATATTTATATGGGTAAATATGCCTGAATCTGTTGATACATCACGTTTGTATGAATTAGCTTTAAAGGATGGTGTTGCTATTAATCCAGGAGCTGAATGGTCAATTAACCCAAATGGTAAAAATAAAATGCGTCTTTGTTTTGGAAATCCGACTAAACAAGAAATTGACGAAGGTGTTAAACTTTTGGCCGAGATATGTAAAAAAGAATTTGGTATTCCTCCCCAAATAGCAAATCAATGAGGCTTAATTAATTAGGCATAGTTTCAGGACAGCTTTTGCAAAAGTATTTGGGGCTTCTTGAGGGACATTATGCCCAACTTTTGGTAGGATTTGATGTTGGCGAAATCCTTTGAATTTTAAACTGTCAGTCAGCTCTGGTGATGGGGGTCTTACTCCATCATCCTCACCATCAAACGTTATGGTTGGTACATTAATTATGGGTAGCTTAGATAATCTATTTTCAATCATACTGTATGCTGGATCGCCATCTACAAGATTAAATCTATGCCTATAGCTATGAATTACAACTTCAACAAAATCTGGATTTTGGAATGACTTTGTACTTAAATTATATGTTTCTTTGCTAAAATTCCATGTTGGAGACCATGTTTTCCAAAGTAATGAAATTAATTCATCTCTGTTTTTTAAAAGGCCTTCGCGCCCCCTTTCACTATGAAAGTAATATTGATACCATAGTTTTTGCTCCATACTTGGTAAGCTTGGTTCTGTCGAATTTTTTATATCTTGAATATTGTAACTATTACAAGATAGTAAGCCTATACATCGTTCAGGCCATAATGCAGCCACAACGCAAGCAGCTCGTCCTCCCCAATCATAGCCAGCCAATACCGCTTTAGGAATTTTTAAAGCGTTCATTAGAGATAATAGATCATGTCCTAATGCAGCTTGTTCTCCAGACCGGAGTTTTTTGGTTTTAATAAAAGTAGTTTGTCCGAAACCTCTTAGATACGGAACTATAACTCTACAACCTTCAGCTGATAACTTTGGGACAACATCCTTGTAGGCATTTATGTCGTAGGGAAATCCATGTAAAAGAAAGACTGGTGTTCCATTCAATTCTCCAGTTTCAAAGTAAGCTACATTAAGGTCGCCAGCTTCTATAGTTTTTAACTTATCCATAAATCAATCTCACTTTAAAAGTAGTTTTAATTTAGTTTGTTAATTTAAGGGTAGGGTATTTTTTGTTTTAACTCTACCTAGCGCAAAATTTGTTTCTATAGAAGCTATGCCCTTGACTTTTGTTAGCTCTTCTCTCATAAAAATCTCATAGTTTTTTAAGTCTGAAGCAACTACTCTTAATAGATAATCTCTATTTCCTGTAACTAGCCAGCAATCCATAACGGCCTTTAAAGATGTAATTCCTTTCTCAAATGACTTTAGTATTTGATCAGTTTGATTTTCTAATCTTACTGAAACAAATGCAGTAATTGGAAACCCATAAGAAACTTCATCTATTATAGCTGTATATCCAGCTATAAGTCCTTTTTGTTCTAAATTTTTTACTCTTCTAAGGCAAGGTGAAGGCGAAAGCCCAATTTTTTCAGCTAATTCAAAATTAGTTAATCTACCATCCTGTTGAAGGTGAAAAATTATCTTCTTATCTATTTTGTCAATATTGCTCAAAATATTCCCTTTAAGGTATAATATATATTAATAATTATAATATTTAGCATATTATGCTTAAATATAGAATAAATAAGTTACATTTAGTCATTTATTCTATTCAGTTAGTGATAGAATAAATTATTTAATAATCATAGAACTTATTTTTAATGAATAAATATACTTTTTTAAAACGTGTGGAAAATCGGGTGTTGTGGCTTTCATGTTGGATGATACATAACGCAAATCATATCAGAGAAAATCAAGATGGATTAAAGGTTGGAGGTCATCAAGCTAGCTCTGCTTCAATAGTATCAATAATGACAGCTTTATATTTCAACATATTAAAGCCTGAAGATAGAGTCGCAGTTAAACCCCATGCAAGTCCTGTATTTCATGCAATTCAATATTTGTCAGGCTTGCAGACAAAAGAAAAGATACAAAATTTTAGAGGTTTTGGAGGAGCTCAATCATACCCTTCTAGAACTAAGGATATAGATGACGTTGATATTTCAACAGGATCTGTTGGACTTGGAGTGGCAATGACAAGTTTTATGTCATTAATTCAAGATTATATTTTAAAAAAAAAATTTGGAAAAAATATTCCTAAGGGAAGAATGATTGCATTAGTAGGTGATGCAGAATTGGATGAAGGTAATGTCTATGAATGTCTTCAAGAAGGATGGAAGCATGATTTACGAAATGTATGGTGGATAATTGATTATAATAGACAATCACTTGATGGAGTAGTCCATGAAGGGTTGTCAGAACGTCTTAGTTCAGTATTTGAAGCTTTTGGCTGGAATTTAATTGTATTAAAATATGGAAAACTCCAACAAGAAGCATTCAAGGAACCAGGTGGAAAGCAATTAAAGAAATGGATTGATGATTGTCCAAATCAATTATATTCAGCTCTAATCTATGAAGGAGGAGGTGCTCTTAAAGAGAGAATACTGGATGATATAGGTGATCAAGATGTTGTCTCTAAATTAATTAATAAAAGATCAGATGATGATGTCTTAGTTTTAATGGCAAATCTTGGAGGTCATTGTGTTCCAACATTATGTGAAGCGTTTGAGAATATAAAGGATGATAAACCTACAGCTTTTATTGCCTATACTATTAAAGGGTGGGGGACACCTTTAGCAGGTCATAAAGATAATCATGCAGGATTGATGACTAAAGTACAAATGGAGAGTTTCAAATCTAAATTAAAGGTTGTTGATGGTTATGAATGGGATAGATTTTCCGATCAAAAAGAAACTTTAGAATTAGATTATTATTTAAAAAACCTTCCTTTTCAAAAAGCTAAGTTTAGAAAGTATAAAAGTAAAAATATATCTATCGATAATATTATTGATATAAAGGAAACTAAAATTTCAACACAGAATGCTTTTGGTAAAATATTAGATCAATATGCAAAAAATGATACTGAATTTAGTAATAGAATAATTACAACTTCTCCAGACGTTTCAGTTTCAACTAATTTAGGTCCTTGGGTTAATAGAAAAGGATTGTTCAGTAGAAAAGATAGCTCTGATACCTTTAGAGATAGAAAGATACCATCAGCTCAAAAATGGATTTTTTCTCCTATGGGACAGCATATAGAACTTGGAATTGCAGAGATGAATTTATTTCTATTGCTTGGTGCCGCAGGTTTGTCTCATGAGTTGTTTGGAGAAAGATTATTTCCAATTGGAACAGTATATGATCCTTTCATATCTCGAGGTTTGGATGCAATGAATTATGCTTGTTATCAAGATGCAAGATTTATGATTATAGGAACGCCTTCAGGAATTTCCTTGGCTCCTGAAGGGGGCGCTCATCAATCAATAGGCACTCCTTTAATAGGAATTAGTCAACCAGGTTTATTAAGTTATGAGCCAGCTTTTGCTGATGAGCTTGCTATAATAATGAATTATGGTTTTCATCATATGCAAAATGATAACGGTGGTTCAGTATATTTAAGGTTAAGTACAAGAGTAATTGATCAACCCATAAGGAATATAGATAACAAATTAAAGAATGATATTATAAGTGGTGGGTATTGGATGAAAGAACCTGGTCCAAATCCTGAAATAATACTAGTTTATCAGGGCGTAACAGCTCATGAAGTTTTTGAGGCGGCAGGATTTTTAGGAGATAAATTTAAAGATATTGGTGTTTTGGCAATAACAAGTTCAGATTGTTTATTTCATGAATGGAAAGAAAAAAAATCATCTATGAAACAAAAATATGAAAAAACTCATATAGAAAAAATATTAAGTGACGTTCCTAAAAATACAAAAATAATTTCAGTTATAGACGGTCATCCTATGACTTTAGCCTGGATAGGATCAGTTTTTGGTCATCAGACAATCCCTTTGGGGGTTGACCGTTTTGGTCAAACTGGTAATCTGAAAGAGTTATTTTCAGAATTTCTAATTGACACAGAAACTATTTGTCAATTAGGTTTTAATCAAAATTTAAGTTAAAATAATGTCATAACATTATTGGGGTTTAGTGAATTAGGTTTTTCTTTATTTTATCTAAAAAAATATAAAGTTTAAAAAATATTTAATAGATTGAGGTCTACTTAAAATTTAATTTTTAGACCACATAAAAAATTAAAACGAAACTTGGTTATAATAAATTTATTAGGAGTATTTTAAGATGAAAAGTTATCAAGTTGTTGATTTTGGAAAACCATTAGAGTTAAGAAAATATGAGAACCCTAAACCAAGAGGTCAAGAAATTCTTGTTAAAATTTCAGCATGTGGAGTCTGTCACAGTGATCTCCATCTTGCTGATGGTTATTTTGATCTAGGAGATGGAAAGAGAATTACCTTAGCTGATAGAGGAACTAAATTACCCTTTACGCCTGGCCATGAAATAACTGGAACTGTAGTTGCAATAGGTGAAGATGCTAAAAATGCTAATATTGGAGATAGTGGAATTGTATTTCCATGGATAGGTTGTGGTAAATGTGATGCTTGCGAAGAAGAAAATGAAACTTTGTGTGAAGCGCCAAAATACTTAGGTGCAAGACTTGATGGAGGATACTCCGATCATATAATAGTGCCTGATAGTCGATATTTAGTTTCATATGGAGATATGGATCCAGCGGTAGCTGCTCCATATGCTTGCTCAGGACTAACTGCTTATAGCGCTTTGAAAAAAATACCTGCTACCTCTGAGGATGATTGGATAATAATTATTGGTGCTGGTGGTGTCGGTATTAATGGAGTTTTATTGTCTCCTTCAGTGCATAAAGCTAAAATTTTAGTTGTAGATAATGACCCTGCAAAACGCCAACAAGCTATTGAAGCAGGCGCTGATAAAGTTTTCTCTCCTGATGATCAAGAAGAAATTCGAAAAATTATTGGTATAGGTGCGAAGGCTGCAATAGATTTTGTAGGTAGGCCTGAAACAACTGATTTAGGATTGTCTTTAGTTAAAAAAGGAGGTTTAATAATTGTGGTAGGCTTGTACGGTGGATCATTAAAGCTTTCTCTTCCGTTAATACCAATGAGATCTATTACCTTAAAAGGTTCTTATGTTGGAGAACTAAGAGAATTAAAGGAACTAGTTGAAATAATTAAATTAGGAAATACAAAATTAATAACTATAAAAAAACAAGATTTAGATACAGCGAATGAGGCCATGGCTGATTTAAGGGCTGGTAAAGTCAATGGAAGAATTGTTTTAATACCTAAATAGTAATTATAAAATGAATTAATTGTTATTTTGGTAAAATTAATAATAATATTAAATTAAATAAAAAAATGAGTAAAATATTATGGATAACCCAAAAGATAAAGATCATTCACACGGTCACGGTCACGGTCACGGTCATGATCATGAAGATGCGCATTCGCTCTTACCATCTGATCCAGAGTTAAGAGTTAAGGCAATCGAATCATTACTATTAAGTAAAGGTTTAGTTGATGCTAAAACATTAGATGAATTAATTGATACTTATGAAAATAAAATAGGCCCTCAAAATGGAGCTAAAGTTGTTGCCAAGGCCTGGATAGATAATGATTATAAAAAAAGATTACTTGCAGATGCAACTTCTGCAATTAGAGAGCTTAGTTATCAAGGACGACAAGGTGAAAATATGATTGTTGTAGAAAATACACCTGAAATTCATAATATAATAGTTTGTACCTTATGCAGTTGTTATCCTTGGCCAGTTTTAGGCATTCCTCCAACTTGGTACAAAAGTGATGAATATAGGTCAAGAACGGTTAGAGAACCAAGAAAAGTTTTGTCAGAATTTGGAGTTGAAATCGATAGCCAAGTTAAAGTAAAAGTATGGGATTCGACTGCTGAACTTAGGTATTTAGTTTTACCTATGAGACCTAAAGGTTCTGAAAACATGAATGAAAGTGAATTAGCTGAGTTAGTAACGCGTAATTCAATGATTGGAACTGGCTTGCCCGAGAATGTTAAATGAGTAGATTACACGATATGGGAGGACGTTTAGGTGATGGCCCAATTCCTATTCCTAGGAATAAAAATAATGAAATTGAAATTAATGAACCAACTTTTAAATATAAATGGCATGCAAAAGCATGGGCAATTACTCTAGCAGCAGGCGGTTTGGGTGAATGGAACCTAGATATAAGTCGGCATTTTAGAGAATGTTTGCCACCTAAAGATTATATGAATTACTCGTATTATGAAAAATGGTTGGCCGGACTCACTAATCTTTTGGTAAATAAAAATATAATTTCAGCAGATGATTTAAAAGAATTTATTGCTTTAGTTGAGACTGAAGGAACAGGTTTTAAACCTAATCAAAATCTAGAATTAGATAAAAGAGCTTGGTTAGCAAAAGATGTTGCCAAAACATTAGGATGGGGTGGTCCGTCTTTAAGAGAAACTAAAATTAACCCTCAATTTAAAGTAGGAGATAAGATAAGAGCTCTTAGCTATAGCCCAAATGAGGATGTTAATGGAGGTCATACAAGATTACCATCATATGTTATGGGGCGTATTGGTAAAATTGTTTCATATCACGGAACACATGTTTTACCTGATAAAAATGCACATGGGAATGGCGAGAACCCTATGCCATTATATACAGTAGAGTTCAAAGGTGCAGAGTTATGGGGTGCAATGGCTGAAGATGGTGAAGATAGTATTTATTTAGATTTGTGGGAACCATATCTAATACATCAAAATTCATAAAAACTTTGAGAAAGACATATGAGTACAAAATCAGATTATAATTTACCTTATCTAAAAATTGTTCAAAAAGACATGGTTTTCCAAAGTCCATGGCATAGTCAATTATTTGCTATGACTATTCAATTGTCAGAACAAGGAAATTTTTTATGGAATGAATTTGTTGAAATTTTTGGTGAATCATTAAATAAAGCAAGGTTAAAATTAACTGTCTTAGATGGAAATGATGATTATTTCAATTGTTGGTTAACTGCATTAGAGCAAATTATAGTATTAAAAAATATGGGAAGTTTACAAGTATTATCTTTATTAAAAGATGATTGGACGCAAGCTTATTTATCAACCCCTCATGGTGAACCTGTTAAAATAAAGAGTAGGAAAATTTAATGTCAATTACCTGTAAAGCAGCTGTTATTCGAACTAATACTGCAGTAGAGCCATATAAATTTTCAAAACCTTTATCTATTGAAGAAATTAAAATATCTCCTCCACTTGCGAATGAAATTCTGGTTCAAGTAAAAGGTGCTGGACTATGCCATTCTGACCTATCAGTTATAAATGGATCGAGATTAATGCCTTTACCATTAGTCATTGGCCATGAAGGATCAGGCGAGGTCATTGAAATTGGAAATGCTATTAGTGATATAAAAGTAGGTGACCATGTTTCCTTTCAATTTTCCCCTTCTTGCGGCAGATGTAGGCGCTGTCTTGAAGGGAGGCCTCAAGTATGTGAATTAGCCGCTTCAACTAAGGGTAAAGGACAATTAATGTCAGGTGGAAGTAGACTTTCTGATTTAAATGGTGATGTCTTAAATCATCATACAGGTATTTCATGTATGTCAGAATACGCTGTTGTTGATAGAGGATCAGTTGTAGTGATTGATAAATCTATTAATATTGAGGATGCTGCTTTATTTGGTTGCGCTGTCATGACTGGTGTTGGAGCGGTTATTAATACAGCAAGAATAAGGCCAGGTGATTCGGTCGCTATTATTGGTCTAGGAGGAGTTGGTTTAAATGGTATTATGGGAGCTAAACTTGGGGGAGCAGAGACTATAATAGCTATTGATATTGATCCTTCAAAATTTAGTCGTGCAAAAGAGTTAGGAGCCACTCATTGTTTTGATAGTAGAAATCAAGATACTGTTGAAGCAATTAGGGATTTAACAAATGGAGGTGTTGATTTTGCAATTGATCTAGCAGGTGTTATTCCTGCTATGAATACAGCTTATGCAATTGTTCGTTATGGAGGAGCTATTGTTACTGCGGGCCTGTCTCCAGCGAATACTCAATTTAGCTTTAATCATGGTGATTTGGTTGCTCAGGAAAAATCTATTTTAGGAAGTTACATGGGATCATGTGTTCCTGTTCGCGATGTTCCAAGATTTTTAAGTTTATTCCAACAAGGTCGTCTGCCAGTTGATAAATTAATAGATGGAAAAATTGGTTTTAAAGACTTAAATGAAGGATTTGATAAACTATCAAAAGGTGAAGTTGTTAGACAGATTTTAGTTCCTAATAGATAAGCATAGTTTGTATAAGTTAAATCATTTTCCAGTTTTTATAAAAAATACTTCTGGTATTTTTTAAAAGAAATCCTACTGAGGATAAAATGATTTTCATAATATTTTCAAAATATGAAGGTCTAATAATATCTATAAAAGCACAATATCTTAAATCATCTTCTTCGTTAAAGCTTTGATGGATAAGGGTGTCGTCAAAAATAAATATTGGACTATGTTTCCATTTATTAATACGTCCATCAGCTTCAATATATGATCCTTCATTTTTAACCTTATTAAAATTATACAAAATTCTAAAAGTAGCTCTCAATGGTCCAAAATGCCTTGATGTAGATGTTTTTTCTCTAAATAATGAAACTCCTATAGTTTTGATATATTTATAATCTTTATTAAAATCTAGGATTGATTCATCGAGTTTGTAACCATACCATTTATAAAAAAGCATAGTTCTATTATCGTTTGTAGCTTCTTTAAAGCGGTTGGCAATTTGTTTTGAGTTTTTATCAAAAAGCTCAATAACTTCATTGATTTCATTCTGATGGGCTGGAGGAAGATCATTAACCTTAAAAGTATGAAGGTTTCTATGTGACAATAAGTCAGTTAACAAGTTTAATGGAGAAAGAAGAAAAGTTAAAACACCTTTGCCCATAAAATACTCTTTAATTAACTTAAAGTTCATTGTTTTATGCCTAGAGACGTCAATTAATCCAAAAATTACCCACAAAGGAATAAGCAACCAAAAGCCAAATTCAGACCATGAAAAAAGCAAGCTTAGCAATAAAGGAATAAGTAAAATTAATTTGAAAATAATATCCATTTTATAAAGCAATAATGTAGAGTTAAAATATTAACTGTAATCTATAATTTTACAAAAGATCTATCAACTTTTTTTTAGATTGTTTGAGAATTAATTTAATTAAGATTATAATGTTTAGATAGTTTTTAATTGGAGAAAAGCGTCATGCCTAGTTTTGATATTGTAAGTAAAATAGATATGCCATCAGTTCAAAATGCGTTAGATGGTGTCAAAAAAGAAATTAATACAAGATATGATTTTAAAGGGAGTGTTTGTGAGGTTGAGCTTCAAGACGATAAATTTGTAATAAAAGCTGATGACGAACTTAAAAGAAAACAGGTGGAAGAACTTCTTGTTACACATTTAACAAGAAAGAAGATTGATACTGGAGCCTTAGAGTTTGAAAAACCTGAAGCTGCTACGGGGAGTTCTATTAGGCAAACCGTTTTAATTAAACAAGGAGTTGATCGTGAAACTGCACAAAAGATTATAAAAGCGATCAAAGCTTCTAAAAGCAAAACTCAAACATCCATTCAAGGCGATGAAGTAAGGGTGTCTGGTAAAAAGAGAGACGATTTACAAAACGCTATACAATTAATAAAAGAGTTAGATTTAACTCATCCGCTTCAATATGAAAACTTTAGAGATTAATCTTTTTTCTATACTTTTATTATATTAGCTCTTTGGTCTCGTTCGTTCCAACTCTTTGCATTGATTGCAGAGTAAAATTCTGAAAGGGAGTTATTAAACAAATTTGGTTCTTCTAAGTTTATAGTGTGACCAGTTTTAGGGACAATAAATAAACCTGATGTTTTAATTGTTCTTTTTAGAAATAATCCAACCTCAAGGCACATATCATCCTCATCTCCATTAATAATTAGAGTAGGAGTTTTAATATTAGAAATTTCTTTTTCTAGTTCATATAGATTAGGTCTTTTATTTTGAACACCTAACAGAGTGTTAGCCGAACCTATGGCATCATGATTAATTAAAAAATCATTAAATAATTGCCAACCTTTGGGATCTTTATTCTGAAACTGAACTCTTGAAGGTCCTAATGCATATTCGGCGCCCACTTTATTCATACCTTTTTGTATAATATTTTTAGCAGTCTCTAACGCCACTGATGAGAAGTTAGCTTTTTTATCATACGTTGCTTTATCAATAGGAATAGCTCCATATCCACAGCCTGCAATAACTAAACTTTTAGCTCGCTCAGGTTCATTAATGCCAAAATGTAAAGTTGCAAATCCTCCCATAGATAATCCAACTATATGTGCTTTTTCTATATCTAGTTTATCCATGATACAAATTATATCTTTCCATGCTCTTTCTTGGCTATAAGAAATTTCTTCTTTTGGTACATCTGAAGGATAATAGCCTCTAGCATTATATGTAATACATCGATTATACCTTGAAAAATAATTTACTTGAGGCTCCCAGCTCCTATAATCTCCTGCAAATTCGTGAACAAATATAATTGGTTCACCTTCTCCAGTAGATTCATAAAATAATTTTACATCATCATCAGTTTTTATAAATGACATTTTATGCTCCTGTGTGTAACTTGCTAATTATATAAGATTTTAAAAATTTTACCAATATAATTGTAATAAAGTAGTTTTTAAAAATGGAAATTTTAAACTTATCTCATTCTGATATAATAGCGCTTTTAGTTACGCTAAAACTTGCCTTAACAACATGCATTTGCCTTGCCATTATAGGAACACCTATTGCCTATTTTTTAGCATTTAGTTCGAGTAAAGGTAAATCAATTATAGAATCAATTGTAACATTACCTTTAGTTTTACCTCCAACTGTTATTGGATTTTATTTAATAATATTTTTTAGTCCAGATACAAAGCTAGGGCAGTTCTTTATTTTATTAACAGGTGAACAGCTTGTTTTTTCTTTTTATGGGCTAGTACTGGCTTCTATTATTTACTCCCTCCCATTTTGGGTCCAACCTTTACAATCTTCCTTTGAAAATATTGGGAAACAGACAATTCAAACTTCAAATAGCCTTGGGGCAGGACCATTTGACACCTTTTTTAATGTAATTTTACCTTTATGTAGAAGAGGATTTTTAACATCATTCATTCTATCGTTTGCACACACAATGGGAGAATTTGGAATTGTTCTAATGGTTGGAGGAGGAATTCATGGTAAAACAAAAGTTATTGCAATTTCCATTTATGATCATGTTGAGCAATTATCATTTGCTAAGGCTCATTATCTTGCAGGAGGAATGCTAGTAATATCATTTATAATTTTACTATGTTTATATTTATCAAATAAAAATATATCAGTGCGAGTTAAATAGTGACAAGCTTGTTTGTAAAAATTAAAGGTCAATTAGGAAATTTTAATTTAAATTTTGAGCATGATTTTAAATCAGAAGGAATAACGGTTCTATATGGTCCTAATGGCTCCGGTAAAAGTTCAATTATTTCTGCTATTGGAGGTTTTTTCAGAAATCTTGAAATATCTATTATTTTAAATGGTCAGGATTTGGAAGGCAAACAAAAAATACCATCTTATAAAAGAGCAATTGGAACAATGTTTCAAGATCCTCAATTATTTGAACACTTAACTGTAAGCCAAAATCTTGATTTTGCAGTTAAGAGAGTTAAGCCACAAAATAAAAAATATATTAATATTGAAAAAACAGATTTAATAAAATCTCTTGATCTAGAAACTCTTTTAAAAAGATTTCCTACTAATTTATCTGGAGGAGAAAAACTTAGGGTTGCGTTGGCAAGAACTATTTTATCTCAGCCAGACTATCTTCTTTTAGACGAACCTATGTCAGACTTAGATATAAGATATAAAGCTAAATTAATACGATTTCTTAAAGCATTTAATAAACAAAATAAAATACCAATTTTATACGTAACGCATTCTATTGAAGAAATATCTCAAATTGCAGATGAAATTGTTCTAATTAATA
>CAZWGZ010000002.1:32244-43610 GCA_964633395.1 uncultured Rhodobacterales bacterium | reverse complement strand
GTGCTAAATGCCATTTAGTTGGACTTGCATCAGGCATTGATTGGATACACTGATCAGCTTCACTAAGTGGGGCTGCTAAGTGCCGAGTTTGCATGCGAACTTTAACATAGAAACGTAATAAGTGTTCACTGATTAAGGCGTTTTGAGTTTGTTTAGATGACTTAAAAATGATAATTCCTTTAGTATTTTTTTTGGATAATACTCATAATGGATTTGTTTGCAATTGATAATTCTAAAAAATAATTCTCGAGCTTTGATTTACAATACTAGTATCATTTCCCATACCCCATAGGTGTATCCTATTTAAAAACTAGGACGCCTGTATATCTATGTATTACTAATGTAGACGAAGAAAGTTAAAATTATAGAATTGTATTTTTTGAAATATAATTTTGTTTGTAAGTATAGATTTTATATTTAAGATTAAGATATCACGAAATAGTTAGATTAAAGGTGATAGAAAGTTTTTATAATGGACGCATTAATTGATAAAATAAAAATATCACCTTCTCTTTTAGGAAAATTAATTGAAACTGATATTAATAAATCAACAGATTCAGAACTAAAAAATTCACTTGAAAAAAATGGATATTTATTCCTTAGAAATATAATCAATTCAGACGAAATTGAAACTGCTAAAAATGACGTTTTTAAACGTCTAAACGAGGTGAATGAATTAAAAGAACCCTATAAAGATGGTATATCATCAGGAAATTCTAATAGAGATGAAATGTATAATAATAGAGGAGATTTTTGGGAGTCTGTCAGCTCAATAAAATCCTTGAGACAAGTTACAAATGGTAAAAGTTTAGAGAATGTTTTTTCTAAAATTTTTGGATCACCATCGATAGGGTTTGATTTTATTTTTTTAAGGGCAGTAGCAGGAGGAAAATTTACTCATATGCATTGTGATGCAGGCTTTTTTACACGTGCAACTGAACAAGTGTTGA
The DNA here is from genome assembly GCA_964633395.1 of uncultured Rhodobacterales bacterium. Lineage (GTDB taxonomy): Bacteria > Pseudomonadota > Alphaproteobacteria > Puniceispirillales > Marisalimonadaceae > CAJJBL01. The sequence continues at coordinate 42,660 of CAZWGZ010000002.1, read as the reverse complement.
CCTGTTGGCTCGTTTTTACTGAGGTAAATCTAGACAAGGGTCCTCTATTCGTAATTGAAGGGTCTCATAAATTTAAAGATGTACAAGATAAATATGTTGGCTTTGATGTTGATATTCATAAAGATAAAAAAGCAACAATAGAGACACACCCAATCCAATATGCTGAAGAGAGAAATTCAAAAATTCTTACAGCAGAATTTAAACCTGGTGATGCAGTAATTTTTGGGATGTATACTGTTCATGGTACTCTTGAGAATCATGCCAAAGATAATAAAATACGATTGACTTGTGATATACGCTTTCAACCTAAAAGTGAACCAAAAGACCCAAGGTACTTTGGCTCTAAGCCACTTGGCACAACAGGTGCTGGATATGGTGAGTTAAATAGTGCCAGACCGTTAAACGAAGATTGGCATAGCAGATAAATAAATGATAATTTTAATTTAGTTAAATAATTGATCTAATTTTTTATTTGTTTTAGCATTTGATATGTTTAATTTTTTATAGATTTTTAAAATGAAAAATGTTCCCCAAAAAAATTTAATGAATGGTGCACTTAAAGGTGTCAAGGTAATTGATATTTCAAATTTTCTTGCTGGGCCAGTTTCATCGATGTTTTTAGGTGATTATGGAGCTGACATTATTAAAGTAGAAAAACCTGATTTAGGAGATGAAATTAGATATTGGGGTAATAATAAGAATGGCGTTGGTTTAATGTATAAGTTAATTAATCGAAACAAACGTTCAGTGACAGGAGATTTGAGAACAAAGTTTGGAGTAGAAATTGTTAAAAGATTAGTAAAAGATGCAGATATAATTATTGAAAATTATCGAAAAGGAACCCTGGAAAAATGGGGCCTTAGTTACGATACTTTAAGTAAAATTAATCCAGGATTAATAATGATTAGAATAACTGGTTTTGGACAGACAGGTCCAAATAGTCATAAGCCTGGTTTTGGAACTTTAGCTGAAGGATACTCGGGCTTTGCTAATATTAACGGTTATGCTGACCAATCTCCATTGTTACCAGGGTTTGGCCTTGCTGATGGAACTTCAGGACTAATGGGAGCTTTTTTAGCTTTAACTGCTTTACATGAAAGAGATCAAAAAAGTGGTATAGGACAAGTTGTAGAGTTTGGTATCTATGAACCTCTTTTTACTTTGCTTGGCCCTCAAGTTGTTGATTATGATCAATTAGGTATTATTCAAGAAAGAAATGGAAGTAGATTACCTTTTACAGCTCCAAGAAACACATATCTTACCAGTGATAATAAATGGGTTTCAATTTCTGGTAGTGCGCAGTCTACCTTTGAGAGAATGTGTGAGGCTTTAGACGTCAAAAACCTAATATTTGATGAGAGATTTCTTGATAATAGATTGCGTATAGATAATGCTAAAGAGTTAGATGATGCTCTTCAAAAAGCAATTTTAAAATTTGATCAAGTAACTTTAATTAATATGTTTGATAAATTTGGAGCACCTGTTGCCGTTTGTAATAATATTAAAGAAATTTTTGAAGATGAACATTTTAAATCACGTCAAAATATTATTGACGTAGATGATGATGAATTAGGAGGATCTTTAAAAATGCAAAATGTAGTTGGAAAATTTTCTCGTACCCCAGGTAAAATAAGACATGCAGGCCCACAATTAGGGGAGCATAATTTTGAAGTGTTAGTGAAAATGTTAGGGTTTAGCGAAGAAGAACTAAAAAAAGAAGGCTATGTAATAGAAAAAGCTCAATAAGGAATTTAAATCATTGAAGTTTCCCAACAAAGTAAAAGTTATAGAAGTTGGACCAAGAGATGGTCTTCAATCTTTAAATAAATGGATTCCAACACAAGATAAAGTTGAAATGATTAATTTGCTTTCAGAGGCGCATTTTCCAGTTATTGAAGTATCTAGCTTTGCGCACCCTAAAATTGTTCCAATGCTTAGTGACGCTGAAAAAGTTTTTGAAAGAATAAATAGAAGAACTGGAACCATATATAGAGCACTTGCCCCAAACTTGAAAGGGACCATTAGAGCTATTGAGACCGGAATGGTTGATGAAATTCTTGGTCTTTTGACTGTTAGTGAAACTTATATGTTAAAAAACCAAAATATGACACTTGACGATGCTATTGATTCTGCTGGAAAATCACTGCAGTTATGTGAAAAAGCAAATATTAACTTTGTTATGGCTATGGGGGTAGCCTTCTTTTGTCCTTATGAAGGAGTTATTCCTAATAATAAGATATTGTCCGTTGTTGAGAGATTATATAATAAGGGTATACGACGTATTTATTTAGCCGCTAGTACTGGAATGGAAAATCCATCAACTATTAATCAAGTTTTTAATATTATTAGAGATAAATGGTCAGATATCGAATGTGGCTTTCATGTACATGATAGTATAGGGATGGCGGCAACTAACATGTTTTCAGCCTTAGATGCCGGTGCTATTTCAATTGAAGGTTCAATTTGTGGTATTGGTGGAGGGATTGCAATGCCGCAAGAAACAGGAGACATTGGCAATTTGCCAACTGAAGACATAGTAAATATGCTTAATAGATCTAATGTCGACACTCAATTAAATACTAATTTAGTTTCAACAACTGCTGATAAAATTGCCTCCTTATTAAATATCACCAGTAGTAGCTATATTTCACGAAATAAAGCTACTCAATAAAATAAAATTAATAAGCAAATAAATTGAAAAAAATAATGACGTATTTAATTAAGGAATAATTATGTATTCTAAATCTTATAAAAATATAATATTTTATGATGACAATTGTGTTTTGTGTAATCATTCAATACAATTTTTAATTAAAAAAGATCTTCAAAATCAATTTGTATTTGCACCTTTACAAGGCAAATTAGCTAAAAAATCAATAGATCTTATTTATATCAAAAAATTGGATTCATTTGTAGTATTGAGCAATGGTAATTCATACGTAAAAGGTAAGGCTATAAAGTTTATCATTCAAAATCTTAAAACCCTGTCTTTTTATAAATGGGTTCTATTTATTCCTAATTCTATTCTAGATTTAGTTTATTCTTTTATTGGAAAAATAAGATATAAAGTTTTTGGAAAATCCAAAAATTGTTTGTATTTAAATAAAAAAATAAAAAATCGATTTATCATCTAAGGGTAATAATGTTTTATAAAGATCAAATTAAAATGAACAAATCTCTGATTTAAAATCCATACCATGTCCTGGACGATCTGACGGTTTTAAAGTTCCATTAACGGGAAGTAATGGCTCCTGCCAAAGATGATCATACCAACCCATATATTCTAGCCATGAAGGGTTTTTTATTGAAGCAACAATATGAATAGAAAGTTCAGGAAACATATGCGGCGCAATTTTAATTCCATATTCGTTCGCTAAATTAGATGTGAATATTAAATTGGTATATCCACCCCTCATAATATCAGGCTGAAGAATTGAAATCTTTTTATTTTTCATAAAAGGAAGTAAATCGTTATGTGTAAAATTATTTTCACCAGTTACTACTGGTATAGATATTGATTTACATATTTCTTGATAGCCTTCAAAATCATCAGCCATAACTGGTTCTTCAAGCCATTCAGGATTATATTTTTCAATTGCTTTACTGACTTTTATAGTCTCTTCCACACCCCAGCCCTGATTAACGTCTATCATTATTCCTATATTATCACCTAATGCTTTACGCATATCTCTAACATTTGCTATATCCTCATCGTTAGTAAAGCAATGCGCTACTTGCATCTTTATAGATTTAAAGCCAAGTTTTACATACTTTTCAGCTTTTTCAATCATTCCATCATGTCCTAAACCTCTATAACATCCAGAACCATAAACTGGGAGTGCTTGACTTTTCCCGCTCCAAACTTTCCATAAAGGCATTTTTTTTGTTCTTCCGTAGCAGTCCCATAAAGCAATATCTAAGGCTGACATGGCCATAACTGTTATCCCCATTCGCCCCTGTATGAATGTCGCATTCCACATTTTTGTCCACAAAGCTTCAATATCTTTAATTGTCTCTCCAATTAATAAAGGTTTTAACATTTCGTTTACACACATCTCTAACGTTTTTAGACCACCCGCCAGAGGATGCAGGTGTCCTGTACCAATAATTCCGTCTTTAGTTTCAATTTGAACTATCAATAGATCAATTTTTTCTAATGTTAAAAAACCTGTCTTTGGCGGATCAGAAAATGGAACTGAAACTATTTTTGTTTTTATAGATTTTATTATCAATTTTTCATCCTATTTAATTAAAACTATTCAAGTATAATAACCATTCTCAAACAATTACATTGAAAATATTATCTAATATATTATTGATCTATTAACATTTCAGTTCCTGCTATAGTAGTTCTTCGAACATCTCTAACTTCTTTTTGATCATTAAAATACCTACCTCTATGCATAACTTGAGTGTTATCCCATATAATAAGATCATTTTCTTCCCATTTATGTGCATAAATGTAATCTGAACAAGTACATATTTCCATTAAGTCATTAATAAATAGTATTGAATCAGCAAGCTCCCAATCTTTTATTAAACCTAAGTGAGCAGAAAGATAAAGTGATTGCCTATTTGTTACAGAGTTTTTTCTAACTAATGGTTGTAGTACTGGTTTAAACTTTTCTAATTCCTTTTGAGTAAGAACATCTTTCATAACAAATCCTAATTTACCTCTAGAATATTGAAGTGAGTGTTCACCAATTAAATTTTCTACTTTATCTTTCATCTCCTTAGAAAGCGCCTTATAACCACAACGCATATCACAAAACTCTGTTTCTCCTCCCTTAGCAGAAACTTTTCTTCCAGATAAGATTGAAAAAGTCACAGGTTTTTTTTTAAAAGAAGCATCAGTATGCCATAGCCTATTACCTAAACCAAAAATTCTATTCTGATTAGATTTCGCCAAAGGTTTATTATTTTTATCTAGATTTGACACATCATTCATTTTTAATGATAAGCGTCTATCTTTCATTTTTGTAAGTTCTGTATTTGTTCCAGCTGGCTCTATTGTTCCAAAGTTTTCTGAAAATTTTATTTGTTCGTCATCATTAATATTTTGATTTTTAAATATAATCACAGCATATTCATTAATTAACCTAGTTAACTCTATTTTGTGCTCATGAGATAGATTTTGCCTTGCATCTATTCCAAAAACCTCTGCAGCGAAACCAATTTTTGATTTTAATACCTTAAAATTCATTATAAAAAACTCCTTAGTTACTAAATAATTATAATTTTTAAATTTTATTCATTATCTTTCATTATATAAACTTTGCCATCAACAGCTTTGGCAACGCTAATATAATTTCAGGAAAGAAAATAACTATTAAAAGAACTAAAAACATTGGACATAAAACAATACCTACATCACGTAAGGCCTTTTTAACTTCAATATCACCTACCCTACATGCAATCAGAAGGCAGAGACCATAGGGTGGTGTTACTAAACCAAATGCAAGAGAAATTACTCCTATAATAGCAAAATGAATAGGATGCATATTAGAAACTTCAGCTAAAGGCCATAATACAGTGCCCAGTATAATTATCGCGGGAATGGCATCAATAAACATACCTATTAACAAAAAAGAACCTGCAACAATCAAACCTGTACTTACAGGACCTACACCATAGGGTTCTAAAAAGGAGACTACCGCTAATGGGATCTTAAAATAAGCCAGCAACCATCCGAATGCAGATGCAGTACCTATACAAAACAAAGACATTGCCGCAAATTTAGCAGAATTATAAAGAATTGAAGGTAAATTATCAAATCCTATTGTTTTATAAAACAAGCCACCAAGCATAATCGAATACAAAACAGCTATTACAGAAGCTTCGGTTGGAGTAAAAAAACCACCAACAATTCCACCTACTATAATCAATGGTGTCATAAGAGGAGGTAAAGCATGAAAAATTGCAACAAAAAACTCTTTCAATGATGACCGTGTATAAGTTGGGTAATTATATATTTTGGCAAATATATACACAGCTATCATCTGTGATCCAGCAATTAAAATACCAGGGACAACACCAGCCAAAAATAAGCCACCTATTGATACCGACATCAATCCACCCCACACAACCATAAGAATACTAGGAGGAATTACAACGCCCATTACTGACGAGCAAGCAGTAATAGCGACAGCAAAACTACTTGAATATCCCTGTTTTTTCATCTGAGGGATAAGTAAAGATCCAATACCTGCTGCATCAGCTGTAGATGATCCAGATATTCCAGCAAATAACATACTAACAACTACGTTTACATGACCTAATCCACCCGGTAAATGACCAACCATTGCTCTAGATAAACGTATCAAACGATCAGTTATACCGGCAGCATTCATAATGTTTGCAGCCAAAAGAAAGAACGGCACAGCAAGCAACAGAAAAGAATTGTATGACTTGAACATTTCATTCATTAATAAAAAAGGTGTCAGTCTGTCCTCAATTAAAAATATAGGAACACAAGCTAAACCTAATGCAATAGCAACTGGAATACGTAAAATAACAAGAATAATAAATAAAGGGAACATAATCCCAGCAACTTCAACAGGCGTCATGAAGAGACACTCCTATATAATTTAATATGATCAAAAACACGTTCTGATAGAAAAATAATCCATGTAACACCTGTCAAAGGCCAAGCTATATAGATAAATACCATCGGCATTTCAGCCATTTCAGAAGTCTGCAATAGTCCGAATTTAACTAAAGGCCAACCCCATATAACGAAAATCATAGCCATTAAAAATGTCATTGAATCTACAAACATCAAAGAAATAGCTTTCCCTTTGTTAGTTTTTGGGGATGGTAGTAAATCTACTGTAAAGTGCTCGTCTTTCCTCATAGCTATCATAGCACCAACAAGAATAATCCAGATGAAACAGAACCGAGATAATTCTTCAGTCCAGATATAGCGTGGAATAAAATCAACATAACGAGCAAAAATTTGCATTGTTACAGGAATTATAATAAGTCCCATTAAAAATGTAAGTATAATTTTTAAAAATGAATAATAAATATCGATTATCTTTTTCATTTTTACTCGCCTAATATTTAAAAATTAAAAAAAAGAATTTCGATAACACTAATGTTATCGAAATCTTTTAATTTTAAAGAACAGTGAATACTAATATATTATTTTACTGCCTGAATTGCGTCATACAGTCCACTTTGACCCAACTCCTTGAAATATGCTTTCAGCACAGGAGTTGCTGCTGCAATCAGCTGATCACGTTCAGTAAAGTTAATTGTTTTCAACTTACCTTGCGCCTCCATTTCAGCCATAATACCCGATCCTTCTGTAAGCTCAGTAACTCTTCCATAAGTACCTGCGTCCTTACCAGCTTGAATAATGGCAGCCTGTAAATCTTTTGGAAGTTTACGAAGTGTTTTACCACTAAATGCCAAAGGTCGAACAGTAATCGAATGAGCTGTTAATGAAATATTAGGACCAACTTCATAGAACTTCATCTGTCTGATGCCAGCCGCTTCATTTTCTGCTGCATCAATAACACCTGTTTGAATAGCATTATAAACTTCAGAGTAAGCAATAACGTTAGGTGTCATTCCAAAAGCATTAAATAATTTGGTTTGAATAGGCGCACCCATAACACGAATTGGTACATTTTTAATCTCAGCCATATTTGATACAGCCTTATTAACAATCAAATGACGGACACCACCTCCGCCATATCCTAGTAATTTAATGTCAGCTCGTTTATAAATATCATCAACAACCGGCTGCATAACATCACTAGACAACACTTTGCTCAAGTGACCTGCGTCACGATAAAGCATCGGTGGATCAAGTACCGAAGCTAATTTAGAGAAAGTTGACATATGAGAAGGTGCAACAACTGCATAATCAACTGATAAGCCTTGATTCATATAAGCAACATAATCTTTTTCGAGGCCAAGTTCACTATTCAAATGCATAACAAACTCAATTTCATGCGGACCACTGTAGTTGAGTTTTGTCAATTGTTCAAATTTACGCATAAGTCTTGTATAAGCATGCTTTTCATCAAACTGGCTTGCACCATGAAAAGTGAACTTATCAGCATGCGATACTGATACTAGCGCAAAGCTAGTAACAGCAGCAATTGCTATAGGTCGTAATAATTTTGAAAAATTTTTAATCATTATATATTTCCTCCCTTAAATATGTTAATAATTTAATCACTGGTCCAATGGTAGGACCATTCATTAGATGTGTTATGAAGCCGGTAAAATGGTTGATTGTCAAGTGTTAATCGATTAGATGTAAAACAACTTATTAAAAGAAAATTTGAAATCATGGTTGAAACTCAGTCCGCGCCCTTTAAAACTTTTGAACAAAAACGAATTTACCAAAAGGTGGCAGAGCATCTTGCCGAACTCATCACCACCAACGAACTGATTGTGGGTCAAAGGTTGCCACCGGAACGTGAGCTCGCCAAAAAACTTCAAGTCAGTAGAAACGTCGTTCGCGAAGCTTTCCTCGCGCTCGAAATCGCCGGATATATTCAAATCCGAGTTGGCGTTGGAACGTTCGTGGTATCAAAAACTCCCCAGCCAACAAATATTGGGGGAACTCAAAGTCTGGATATAGGTGTTGGTCCAATCGATATATTAGCAGCACGCAAAACGGTAGAGGGAGAAATCGCTGCAATCTCAGCGACCACTGCAACACCAGAAAATATAGAGAATCTAGAACAGGCTTTGTGGGAGATTCTTAAAGATACAAAAGTTGAAGATACAGAAAATGACTGGCCCCGCATATTTCATACGCGGCTTGCAAGCTCCACACAAAACCCTGTCTATTCTGCAATAGCAGAGCTTCTTTGGGAACAAACACGAGGTCCATTATTCGAAAATTTCAGGAAACATGCAAAAAAGCTAGATAATCAACTTGTCTCTCAAGATTACCGCCGCAAGCTCGTCGATTGCCTAAAACAAAAAGATGCAAGCGGGGCAAGACAATCTATGCACCATCACATAGATGCCCTTGGCGACATTCTTACAAATCTTGATATGACTTAACTTATCTCCTTCTACTGATTTGAACAGAAGTGTATATAAAACTTAAAATAAGGTGCTGTCAGACGAATGCAAACTCGTCTCAGTATAGCAATAATATGCTGGTATTATGCAGTACAGAGTTTCTGCCACTCAATAAGAGCAGCATCACGTTGAGCCTTATATGTTTTCCTTGAATTTAGATGCCGGTCCTTGTTGAAATGATTGAAATTTGAAAAGTGGATTGATCCTAATTCTATATTGGATAGAGAAAAATCAGCTTTGAAATATTTCAAATAATGATTTCTGAGAGTGTTTAATTATTTTAACAATTTAGATTTTTCATTTTTATCTATAAATATTTTCTTTTATTTTTTTTTATGATTGAATTAAGAAAAAAGTAATGAATAAGGAGGTATAATAAATGTTTGATCTTAGTGGAAAAATAGCTTTGATTACCGGTTCAAGTAGAGGGTTGGGATTAAGTATTGCAAAAGCTCTATTTAACTCAGGCGCAACAATAATTATTAATGGTAGAAATCAAGAAACATTAGATAAAGCTTCTAAAAAAATTAACCATAATGAATCTATGATCTATAAACGCCCTTTTGATATAACAAATATTGACGATATTCATAAAAATATAAGTAATATAAAAAAAGAAATTGGTACAATAGATATTTTAGTAAACAATGCAGGGATACAAAGTAGAGAATTATTAACAGACATAAAAATAAGTGATTGGGATAATGTCCTAAAAACGAACTTAACATCTCCTTTTATTTTATCGCAAGCAATTGTTCCAGGCATGATTAAAAAAAAAGCTGGGAAAATAATAAATATTTGTTCAATAACTAGCGAAGTAACAAGGCCATCTATTGCACCATATGTATCAGCCAAAGGAGGTTTAAAAATGCTTACTAAGGCTATGGCAATAGAATGGGCTCAATACAATATTCAAGTTAATGGAATAGGACCAGGCCTGTTTAAAACAGAAATGAATACAGCTTTAGTTGAAGACAAAAAATTTAATAAATGGGTCTGTGAAAGAACACCCGCAGGTAGATGGGGAGAGCCAGGCGAATTATCTGGCACAGCTGTTTTGTTGGCTTCAAAAGCTTCTAGTTATATAAATGGACAGATAATTTACGTTGATGGAGGGTTTCTATCAAGTATGTAAAAAATTTTAATTATACCTATTACTACTTTACAAAAGTAATCTATTAAAATTTGATTATTTTCTGTTAGATAAAGAGTTAAAAAGCATGTTACCTACCATAATCATTTTAGGCATAACAACAGTAACAAGATTATGTATTGGAACCGTTACATCATTTTTATTTTTGGGAATAGACTTAATAATCATATTTTCTAATAAAGGTTCTATAATCTTTTCAGCCTTCTGATTTA
>CAZWGZ010000002.1:29566-32144 GCA_964633395.1 uncultured Rhodobacterales bacterium | reverse complement strand
TTAATAATCATATTTTCTAATAAAGGTTCTATAATCTTTTCAGCCTTCTGATTTAAGATCGCGGTGTATTTTGGAAGATGATTATTTTTTTTCAATCCTGATAACATAGCCCAAACTAATGATAAAAAATTAGGCCACCTTGCTAACTCAATGTATAAACCTGGGGGAAATGGAATATAATGATTAGTATTTATAAACATTTCTGATAAAGAGTTAATTAATTGCCAAGTTTTTTTGTTAGTTATTTCCGATCTCTCTGAAAAACTATTTATTGAACTTTTGTTTCCAATAATAACATTTGGCTTTAAAAAAATATTTTTATCATAAGTTTTCAAAAAACACGATAAACCGATCATATTTTTTGCATTGCCAATATTGTATTTTTTTATAATTTGAATAATTTCTAATTTATCTTTTTCGCTTATACCAATTGAACTCAGAACATGATCAGGAATTAATGGGAGTTCTGGAAACTCAATGTTATCAGTAATCTTTTCTTTAATATCTTCAAGTTTGCCAGACATGTATAACTCTTTTGAAGAATACCAAACCCAGTTTAATCCCCCATCTATAGTTGCTAGATAACGCCATATTGTATTAACAACTTTAATATTTAATGAGTTTCTGAGATCATTATATATGTCGGCTATTTCTCCACTTGCATCAACTTCTTTAATTTCATACATATTTTATACTCAAATGAGGTTTAATTATTTTTTAGCAATATAAATAGTCTGAGTACAATCTTCTTCTAAAATTGAATTATAAAATACTATTTTTTCTGCACGGGCAGAAATAAAAGCATTTTTTAGAAGATCAATAAAATTGGGATCTGGGAGATTATTTGACCATAAAGTAAATAAGCCATTTTCTTTTAGGTTATCTGAAATTTTTTTCATACCTTGTATACTATAAAATTTAGCATGACTTGAATTTAAGTGGAAATCTGGAGCATGGTCAATATCTAAAAAAATACCATCAAATTTACGATTATCTATTTTGGGATCGAAGCCTTTTTCATTAAAAACTGACTTAAAAAAATCTGCAGCAATAATGTTACATCTAGTATCTTCATATAAAAGTTTACCAATTGGTAAAACTCCTGTTTCATGCCATGAAATGACTGGTTCTAAATATTCAATGATACTTAAAGATTTTACATTCTTATTCGATAAAACTTCTCTAGCTGTGTAACCTAGGCCAAGGCCTCCAACTAATATATCTGGAAAGTCAGATTTTAATTCTTTGAGAGGTATAGTTGCTAATGCAACTTCTGATGCAATAAATAGATTTGACATCAAATGTTCATCATTAAGAATGACTTCAAATATATCTTTATTTAATTTTAACTGTTTTCTTCTTCTCAAGGAAATATATCCTAATGGAGTTTTTTGATAATCTAATTCTTTGAAAAGTTCTGACAAGTTAATAATTCCAACTGTTAAAGACTATTTATAAATTATATAAATAAAGTTAAATAATATCTTTTTATATAGAAAATTTAGAAGACTATTATTTCATTTTAGGATCTATAACTTTAATAATGCTTGATGTATCATAATCTCCATATCCATTCTCTATCAATTGTTGAAAAGACGCAGTAGCAACAGCTCCAAGTGGCGTCGAGGTGCTTGCTGATTGAGCTGCAGCTTGAGATAAACGTAAATCTTTTAACATTAACTTAGCCATAAACCCTGGCTTAAAATTATTGTTCGCAGGAGAAGAAGCGCTTACTCCAGGAACTGGATTAGAATTTTCAAATATATAAGATCTACCAGTAGAAGTGGAAATGACATTATATAACGTCTCAGGTGCAACACCCAATCGTTCTCCCATGACCATTGCTTCAGCCGCAGCAAGAGCGTTAATACCAGCTAACATATTATTACAAATCTTAGTTGCTTGACCTAGTCCTGCTTTTCCACAATGAATAATATTTTTACCCATATCTTGCAAAATTGGTTTCGCTTTTTCAAAGGTTTTTTTATCACCACCACACATAAAAGTAAGTGTTCCTGCATCAGCGCCTAAAACTCCTCCTGAAACAGGAGCGTCAATCATATCAAATCCGGCAGCTTTTGCAGCAAGATATGTAGCCTGAGCTGTTTCAACATCAATAGTTGAAGAGTCGATCATAATTGTTCCCGCATCAGCCGCTGCAATTACTCCATCATTCATAAAAACTTCTTTAACATTAGTGCCAACTGGAAGCATGGTTAAAACAAAATCAACTCCAATGGCCGCTTCTTTGACAGATTTAGTAGCAACAGCGCCTAATTGAACGGCAAAATTAATAGCTTCTTCAGACAAATCAAAAACTTTTAAAGAATGACCTGCTCTAATAAGATTCCGCACCATTGGGCCACCCATATTTCCTAAACCAATAAACCCAATATGCGACATTTTATTTCTCCTATTTAAAATCTATTTAAATTATAATATTTTTGTTTCCTAAATATCTCAATTACATATTAAATATTTTTAGAATTATTTTTTATAGTCTAAACCAAAATTCATTAATATTACAAGAAGCCGATTAAAAATAGAAAAACAAAGCTTTACCCTTAAATAAATTATA
>CAZWGZ010000002.1:22952-29466 GCA_964633395.1 uncultured Rhodobacterales bacterium | reverse complement strand
CTAGAAAGTATGTCTTCAACGAGGATTTGAACTCTCAAAGCTTCGTTAATCGTTGCAAGCCTGTTAGGCAATCCTTTTATATTAAGAGACAGATCGTCAAGTTGCCCTTTTAAACTAATTGCTCGTGGATCTTCAGGCTCTTTTCTTAAAGGAATAAACTCTTCACCAGCACTCTCAGCATCTTTATAGAATTCTGAAATCCTTCGACTTTTTATAGATCCTTTTACTATAAATTCCTGACGATCTGGCTGAACACCTCCAACACTTGCTAAGATATTTACAGGATGCCCTTCGATAGTCTCTAATCTAGCTAGAACCTCAGTTTCACATAATGATGGATCTTCAGGAAAAGTAGTGTTTGCCCAAATAACCTTTAATGGACCTAAAACCCTTTCAGAAAAAAATAAGAAATGTGAAATTACCTCTCTGGTCATTCCACCTTCTACCCTAAACCTTAACCAGTCAGCTTCCCTTTGCCACTGACGAGGCCAAGTTGGATAAGAAACGACTATATCTACTCCAAGTAATGTTCCCATATCACCACGATACTTTGCTTTTAACAAATCTGTTAATGCAACTCCTGCCGCTTGGGTAAAATTTACCGCTACTGGGATGTCATAACCTTCAAGCTTTTTAATTAAGTCTTTACTATCTTCTATATTAATTCCAAATGGTTTTTCTAAAAAAAGCGCTTTACCAGATGCAGCGGCTTCTAGTGCATAGGCTTTTCTTACGACTGGTGGACAAGCGAGATATACCAAGTCAGCCGCTTGTATGGCATGATTAGCGCTATTCATAATTTGTGAAATAGAGTCCTGTTTAATAGCTTCTTGACAAGAATTTTCATCTGGATCCCATAAATAGTCTGGCTGATAATTCTCATGTAATCTCATATGCTTTAACATACGACGACCCATTATACCTAATCCAATGATAGCTACTTTAATTGTCATATTGCCTCCTTAAGGCAGATTAATATGAATTAGATTAGCATCTAATTTCATACAAACAAGAGTGTTAAATAAATCTAATTTTTATTTTGTATCAAATTAATGCAGAAGGTTTAAAACTTATTATATTCCATATAATTCATTATATTTTATATAAGAAGTTTCTTCTTTGCATACTTAAACTATTTTGATTAGAATTAAGAATGAATAAAGATCATACTCAAAGAAAAATTGAATTACTTCAAACGCTTGCTGAAGGTTGTCGCAAGCATCCTGCCTATAGAGCTAAAAGAAAAGCAACTGAACGATGTGCAGAATGCGTTGTCGTTTGGAAGGCAAGGGTTGCACTAAACGACATCATAATAAAAGATTGAAAGATCAATTATAAAATTCTAAGGATTAATTTGTTTAAATTTATAAATAACTTATCCAACACATCAGTCTCTATAATATTGATGATTATATCTGGGTTCAGTTTTGTAGTTATGCACAGCGCTGCCAAATACTTATCTGATGAAATCCATATTTTTGAAATAGCATTTCTTAGATGTGCGCTTGTAATTGTTGTTCTTGCTCCAATGATTTATAATCAAGGATTAGAAACATTTATAACTAAACAACCTAAATTTCAATTTTTAAGGATTTTAACAAATTCTATAGCAATGCTATGTTTTTTTTATGGATTAACTTTAACACCTCTATCACAATTGACAGCTTTAAATTTAACCGTCCCTATTTTTACAACAATGTTGGCAGTTATGTTTTTAAAAGAAAGAATAAAAGTCAGACGAGTAATTGCATTGTTAATTGGTTTTGTTGGCACACTTATAGTTCTTAGACCTGATATTTCAATTAATTTTGGAGGGCTATTAATTCTTATATCTGCATTAATCTGGTCAATGTCGTTAATTTTTATTAAAAAATTAACTCAAACTGACTCTTCAGTTACAATATCTTTATACGCTGGTGTTGGAATGATACCTGCAACTTTTTTTGCTGCTTACCCATTTCTTACTATGCCTAATTTAAATCAGTTTATTATTATTTTATTTATCGCAATTTCTGGAACAATTGCACAAACATTACTTAATAGCGCTTTTAAAAGAGGTGAACTTGCAGTGCTTTTACCATTTGATTTTTTAAAATTAATTTGGTCAGTGTTAATTGGGTATACATTATTTAGCGAAAGCACCCCATATACATTATGGCTAGGTGGGTTCCTTATCATAAGCGCTTCTTCATATATTGCATGGCGTGAAAGTAGAAAAAAAAATTAGACCGAAAATGATTTCTAATAATAATAATTATATAAATCGCGTATTTGTATAATTATTAAATGGTTAGTTCGTTTATACCTCCTATTAATGAAAGTGAAATTATATATGCGTGAACTTTATAAACTTTGGTCATCTGCTTTAAATGAAAAGCAAATTACAGATATTTTTGAAACTGCTCATAAAAAATTAGATCAAAAAGCTAAAATGTTTTCTGCAGATGATTCAATGAAAGATATACGAAGCTCTAAAGTACGTTGGATTTCTGATGAATGGGTAAAAAATTTACTTTGGGAGTATGTTAAAAAAGCTAATCTTAATGCCTTTGATATCGATGTTCAAAATGACGCTGAAATACAATTTACCGAATATCATTCTGATCAAGCTGATCATTATGGATGGCATCATGATATTGATTGGAACGGTCAAATTCTTACTGATAGAAAAATTTCTGTTACAGTACAGTTAAGCGATGTTAATGAATATGAAGGAGGAGATTTTGAATTTGAGGAGATAAAGACTAACGCAAATTTTAAATCAAAAGGTACAGTTCTTGTTTTTCCTTCTTACCTTCGTCATAGAATTCTTCCAGTTACTTCAGGAATTAGATACTCTTTAGTAGCTTGGTTTTCTGGATCTAGATGGAGATAAGTTATAATATGAAGTGTAAATTTAAAAATAAACTAAAGGAATATAGTAAATCTTTATAAATATTTAGTAAAATTTATAAATAAAAAATTATCTATTTTGCTTTCTCCAATTCCATGGAAGCATAAATTTTCCTGACCATAGGCCAGATTTGTTTTTTTTAGCTTTATTTTCATTATCTACATAGTCTTTTGAATATTTTCTATAGGCTAATGCCCATCCTCGCTCGACTAACAATGCATTAATATCTTGTCCTTTTACATAACAAACTGAAACAGATCTTCCATATCTATCTTTATCTTTTCTTATACAAGACACTTCTTTTGTACCAATAATATCTCTGAGTTCTTTTGTTGCTCTTTCACCGCAATTATATTGATGATGATTATTATTAAAACATTTTTGTTTAGTTTCAGGAGTATCAATTCCATGCAATCTAATTTTTTCTGAATTAACTACAATCGTATCTCCATCTATAATTCTTAAGTTATAACTCATTATTTTATTTTTTTTAAATTCAGGTGATAATTTAATATCCGATTTACTAGTAACTATTTGATTAGTAATATCTGATGAATAACATAGAGGCAAATATCCTCCAGGTTTTGAATAGGCGCTACTTTTACCACACCTTTTTCCATTAGACTTAAGTTGGTAAGGACAAGCACATTTTCCAGGATAATTAGCGATTGATTTAGCAATTATATTCTTAACAAAAACGTCTTCATTATCATCTGCATAACAAAAGTAAGAAAACATAATAAATAATATTAAAGGAAAAATTTTCATATTAAACACCATAAAATAAATATAATATTTTAAAAATATATTAAAAAATTAAATATGTACCTTTCATTATGTCTTTTAAAATTATTTAAATTACATATAATTTAAATTCTTTAATTGGACTGGACTCCAGTGTGAAGGTGGCAATCCAGAAATTTCTGAGTTAAATTTAGCTATTTTTGTCCCCAATAGACAACCAAGGTAGATAGTTTTTAAATCTATTCCTCCAAAAGCAATACTAGAAATATTTTTAAGTTTCAAACTAACTATTTGATCTAAATGTTCTCTTCTTAATTGTCCTTTTTGATAAGCATCTTCTACTGTTGATAAATGATATGGATCACTATCATCTAAAATCATTTGCTTTTTGCCATTTTCATTAACTCGAAAAACTCTATTACTAACGACACATACTACCCAAATCCCTCCTTCACTGTCAAAAGCAAAGCCATCAGGAAATTCACCAAGACCAAACTCTGTGACTATTCTTTTATTTGAAAGATCTCCATTTGGAGCAACTTCAAAACGTGAAAGACATCGTTTAAAAGTTTCGTTAACATATAGATGACCTGTAATAGGGTGAATTAAACATTCGTTAGTAAAACCTAGATGATCAGCAACAATTCGAGGTCCTTTTTCATCAATTAAGATTATAAAGCCATCTTGCCAATTAGGTTTGCAACCCAATATACGTGGTATTAGTCTTGTACTAACAGTAATCCAAATACGACCATTAGCATCAATATGAACATAATTAGTTGGAGGAAGAGGCTCTCCATTTATCTCTAATAAAAAAGGAATTAGATCTCCATTTTTTTTTAGTTTAAAAACACCTCCATCTTCATTTCCAAGATGAGTTATCAACCAATCTCCATCTGGTAAAATAGCGATTCCATTTGGTTTTGGTTTGAATTTACCTTTTGCAATAATTGTTTTTTGATCTCCCATTTTAGAGATTAAAGTTATACCACCCCGCCAATCAGCAACGTGTAAATTTCCACTCTTGTCAACCAACACACATTCAGGCCGACACAACCCTTTACCTATAAATTCCAACTCATCAAGGTCGATCATATCAGCTTGCCTATATTGGTTATATTAAAATACTTAAACACAATTAAATTATTAATTTTAGGTTTAGATAATAAATACCAACATTAATTTCAGTTAATATCAATTATTTTTTGTTCCAGCTAATGAACTTATGTTTCCAGAAACAGGTATCATAGAACGTATTTGTAAAGCCCATCGATTATCTCGTAAAGTTGCAATCCAAATTCCTTTTGCTGTGCCGTAACTCTCTTTATTTTCATACCTTCGATTAAATTCCACATGACATTGAATTGTATTTTTAGTTTCATTTATTATTTCACATTTATCTAAAGTTGAAAAACTCCATTTTTCTATGTGAACCATTTCATATAATTGTATTTCTAAAACATTCCAAAAAGCTTCACCATCTTCATATTTTATAGTTTCATTCCCATCAGAATGAGTGAAGTGAGGAAAATGAAGATTATTTAAAATTTTATCTTTATCTACAGTATTAAACGCATCTATAAAATTATAAAAAGCTTTGATTCCAGGATGTGATTTATTCATTTTTTTACTTTCTAATTATAATTACAACTGCCAATTTATTGGTTCAATATTATTATTATTTAAATAATCATTCGTTTTAGAGAAAGGCTTAGAACTAAAAAACCCATTATGCGCTGAAAATGGAGAAGGATGAGCACTTTCGATAATTAAGTGACGCTCACGGCTTAAAAACTTTCCTTTTTCTTGAGCTTTTTTACCCCAAAGAATAAATACTATATTATTTTTTTTTCTATTAATTATAGAGAGAACTTCATCAGTAAACTTTTCCCATCCTTTACCTTGATGAGATCCTGGTTTACCCTTTTCAACCGTTAAGCTACTATTAATTAATAGGACACCACGGTGTGCCCATTCTTCTAAATTACCACTTTGGGGCGAAGTTATTCTTAAATCTGTAAATAATTCTTTATAAATATTTTGAAGTGATGGTGGTATTTTTAGCATATTATCAACAGAAAAACTTAATCCGTTTGCCTGACCTTCTCCATGATAAGGGTCTTGTCCAACAATAACAACTTTGACTTTAGTTAAAGGAGTAAAATTAAAAGCGTTAAAAATTTTATCCATTGGTGGATAGATTTTTTTTCCTGAAATGACTTGTTCTTTTAAGAAAACTCTAAGATTAGACATATATAATGAATTAAATTCTTCATTAAGCTCTATCTTCCAACTTTCATCAATTTGGATTTTTGTCATAAGAATAAACCATTTCAAATAATAAAGTTTTGGGTGGATTATTAATTATGTCTTTATATGAAAATCAATATAATTTCTAAAATAAAAAATATTTATCAATAATATTTTTTTAATCTAACTAACAAATCCTTTAGGTAATTTTTTCTCTTTAGGCTTAAGTTGTGATTTTAAATGCGCTATTTCCTCGTCAGCTTTTTTTAAACCATCTTCAACCAATTGGTTAGCTTCCTTATTCATAGCTTTTTGTGCTCTTAATCGCCTAAGTTCGTACATTCGATCTTCTTCATCTTCAGTTAAATCATTTTCATTTTTTTCTTCTAATAACTCTAATTCTGTTTTTTTAACACCAACTTCATCTAAATTATCTAATTTTTTATCAGAAGAAATTTCAATTTTTGGTTCTTCTTTGGAAGCTTCTTGCGCTTCCATGACTTCAGATACATCTACTTTTGGAACTTCCATAGCTTCAGATACATCCACCTTTGGAACTTCCATAGCTTCAGATACATCCACCTTTGGAACTTCCATAGCTTCAGATACATCCACCTTTGGAACTTC
>CAZWGZ010000002.1:0-22852 GCA_964633395.1 uncultured Rhodobacterales bacterium | reverse complement strand
ATACATCCACCTTTGGAACTTCCATAGCTTCAGATACATCCACCTTTGGAACTTCTGAAGAAATTTCTGATTTTGCTTCTTTTTCTAGAGTAACATCTATTTTATTTGTTATTTCTTCTGTTAAACCTAATTTGACCTCTGTTTTTATTTTATCATCAATTACATTGTCTTCTTTTTTCAACAACTCAATTGATGATAAAGGATCTTTATTTTCATAGATTTTATTTCCAGATGGATTGTCTTCTTTTTTTTCATTAACAACAATTGAATCAGTATTTTCCGGAGATTCTATCGGAGCTGAAACTGATTTTTCTTTAAGTTTGAGATTAGAAATAACAAACTTTTCGCGTGCATTTTGTATATTTGTTTTTAGAATTTTAATGCGTGAATCCCAGTCTTGCATTTGCTTTTCCTAAATTTATCTTCAACAATTTCTTTTTAATCACAATTTCTTTTCAAAAAACATACCAAATAATAAATATTATTATTTTAATTAAAAATTAAAAAATTTTTAAAAGCGTTAAGTAAACACAAACTAAATATTTACTTAACGCCTATAGTAAAATAAAGACTAATTAAATATCTTTTAATCTTTCATTTTGTGGAAACATAAATTTACTTGCTTCAGCATCAATTTCCACTTTAAAGCTATGATTGTTAGAAGCACTGATGTTATTTGCTCTTTGAGTAGCAGGGCGATTATTAATTTCTGTCATCAGTCTATTTAAATTAGTTCTCTTTTCTAACTCACCTTCACCTATCACTTTGGGTAACATTCTAGCCCATCCCCAAACACACATATCAACTATAGAATATGTGTCTCCTAACATATATTTATGTTCTGCTAATCTATTATCTAGAATGTCATAATGTCTTTCTGCCTCAAATAAATATCTATTTATAGCATACTTAACTTTTTCAGGAGCCATGTGTTGAAAATGTACTGCTTGTCCAGAATAAGGACCAATTCCTGTAGCCACAAACATTAACCATGACAGTAAATCTGCTCGAGATTTAGGATCATTAGGTGTAATAAACTTTCCTGTTTTTTCAGCTAAATATAATAAAATAGCATTGCTATCAAAAATAACATTCCCTTCATCAACAATTGACGGAGCTTTTGCATTTGGGTTTATTTCCAAGTAAGAACTAGAATGCTGTTCACCTTTTCTTGTATCGATAGGAATTGGTTCATAGGCTAAACCCATCTCCTCTAAGCACAAAGCTACTTTCATAGGGTTGGGCCCAGTATTATAATAAAACTTCAACATTCTTTTCTCCATGTAATAATTAAAATTATGTCTTATTTACTTTTATATAATTAACTTAATCAAGTTTATTCTTTATATAACCTATAAACACCTCCATTCTTCTCGTCATTAATAATAATTAATGAGCCATCATTCATTTCTTCAATATCTCTAATTCTTCCGATTTTATTTTCTAATATTATTTTTTCATTTATGGGGATATTATTTTTAATAGTTAAAATATGTAATCTTTTAAATTTTAATGAGCCTAAAATAATACTATTTTTAAACTCACTAAACATATTCCCTTGATAAAATATCATACCCGATGGAGCGATTGATGGAACCCAAACCCAGACAGGGTCTTCATATCCAAACTTGCTTAAACCTTGGCCAATTTTATTGCCACTTCCATATTCTTTTCCATGGGTTACTATAGGCCATCCATAGTTTTTTCCTTTCAGAATAATATTAACTTCGTCTCCTCCTTGAGGACCATGTTCGTGTAACCAAAGTTGTTTGTTTTTTGGATCAAAAGCCAACCCTTGCGGATTTCTATGACCAATTGTTAAAATTTCAGGAAGTGCGTTTTTAAATGCATTATTATTATAATCTTTACCATTTTTTAAAATTTTAATGACAGAGCCTGAATGATTTTTTAAATTTTGAGAATTGGTCCGATCCCCTCTATCACCAATAGTTGCAAAAATAAAGTTGTCGTTAATAGCAAGTCTACATCCAAAATGATGACTACTTTTAGATGGATTATTGGCAGTAAATAGTGTTTTTTTGTTTAATAAAGTATTTTGTATTAAGTCAAAACTATAAATAGAAGTTGAGGCTTTAAAGTTACTCAAAGATCTACTTAAACATAAAATTACTTTTGTTTTTTTATCATCTTGATCAATTATAATATCAAGCAACCCACCTTGACCTTGATGATAAACATCTGAAACGTCTAAGATTTTAGTGTTTTGCTTTGAATAAACATTTAGCTTAAATATTTTACCTGAGCGCTGAGTATATAATACTTCCTTATCATTTAGTATAGATAACCCCCAAAGATAAGAAAGATTAGGACTGATTTTATCTAAAGTTGTTTTGCAATATGATGATATGGGAAAGAAAATTAATAGAAAAATTATATAAAAGACTTTCATTATGATAATTCCTTGCTTTAATAGGTTAATTTAATTTAAAGTTTTCTCATAATTTAGCTATATTTAGATAAAAATAAAATATATTTGAGGTAAAAATGAATTTATTACTTGCCGACATTGGAGGGACTAATGCAAGGTTTGCCTTTAAAAAAAATGATAAAACATCAATCACAAATTTTGAATATTTGAAATGCTCTAACTTTGTAAATATTTTTGAAGCTATTAATTACTATAAAAATAAAAATAAATTAGAAATTAACAATATGTCAATTGCCGTTGCATCGACTACAAAACTCAATTTAATTAAATTTACAAATAACAACTGGAATTTTAAACAAACAGAAGTTTCTGACTATTTTAAATTATCTAAGTTGTTATTTATTAATGATTTTGTAGCGCAATCATTATGCTTTAGTTCTTTTTACGAAAAACTAACTGAGGATGAAGATTTAAATAAAAAATTGGCTGTTAAATATAATTTAAAAATCATTAAGAATGGTGTTCCAATTAAAAAAGCTCCTTTGTTAATAAGTGGCCCAGGTACTGGATTAGGTGTTTGCACACTAATTTTTTCTGAAAATAGTCCTATAGCAATTGAAGGTGAAGGTGGTCATGTTACATTTGCTCCAAACTCAGATTTAGAAATTAAATTATTACAATTTCTAAGACAAAAATATGATCATGTATCTGCAGAAAGGATTGTAAGTGGATCAGGAATAGAGGAAATATATAGATTTGTACTAGATCAAAAAGGTTTAAAGACACATTTATTAAAAGCGCCTGAAATAGGTGAAAAAGCTCTTTTAGGTGAAGAAAATGCAATAAAAGCTATAAAAATTATGTTTAGTATTTTAGGAACAGTTATTTCAAATGTGATCCTAACTAATGGTGCTCAATGTGGCGTTATTGTATCAGGAGGTATAACTCCAAAATTACAATCTATATTAGAAATAAGTGATTTCAAAAAAAACCTTCTTAATAAAGGGAGAAGGTATGAATATATTAAAAATGTTCCTATTTGGTTAACTGAAGACAATACTAATGGTTTAAAAGGTGCGTTAAATGCTTTTGAAAATAAAAATTACAAGGATAAAATAATCTATAAAAATTAATGATTTCATTTTACTTGTTAACAATCCCATGATTGGCTAATATAAAATGATTAAATCAGGGGAAATTTATGTTAACCAAAGAATTAATTTCATTTTTAAAGAATTTCGATACTCCTACAATTTCAAATGCACTTGATATTTATAGAGGCTCAAGATCAGCCGATGGATATACTAAATATCCATTTATTTCAGCTGATCCAAAACTTGAACCAATTGTAGGAATTGCTAAAACAGCAAAAATACAAGCATCAAACCCACCGACAATGTCTGCAGATATAGCTAATAAAATTAGATTAGATTATTATGAATACATGAGTAAACAAAATAGTATTCATAAAGAAGCACCTTCAGTTTGTATAATCGAAGATCTAGATTGGCCAAATCCAATTGGATCTTTTTGGGGAGAAGTTAACGTTTCATTACATAAAGGTTTAGGACTTGCAGGAACTATTACTAGCGGTCTTTTAAGAGATCTAGATGCAATTGATAAAAGTTATCAGGTTTTAGCTAATGCAATAGGTCCAAGTCATGCTTATGTTCATGTATTAGAATATGGTTCTTCAATAAACGTTCATGGTCTCCGCATTAATCATGGAGATATAATTCATGCAGATCAACATGGCGCAGTCATAATTCCTGAAGATGCTCTTAAAATGATTAAAAAAGCAATTAATCATATGACTAAAAAAGAAAGCCATTTAATAGAAGCTGCTAAAAAACCAGGATTTAATATGGAAAAACTTAAACAAGCTTGGAAAGACGCTGCTAATGAGAAATGGGAGGAATAAATAGTGTTTCAAATTAATCCAAATATCCGTAGACTTTCTTCTAATGAAAAAGAGCAATATTCTTCAGAAGGCTATGTTACAGGATTACCTGTTTTTGCAGATGATGCAGTCAAAGATCTTCATAATTGGTACGATGATTTAAGTTCAAAGTTACCTGATGATGTTGATATAAATAAAACAAATATGTGGCATAAAGCTAGTAAGAAGTTTTATGATCTTTGTAGAACTCCAGCTATTTTAGATTATGTTGAAGACTTAATAGGACCAAATTTCGTGCAATGGGGTGGACAGTTCTTTAGCAAAGAACCAAAAGATGGATCTGTAGTCCCTTGGCATCAAGATGCACAGTATTGGCCTCTTAGTCCTGCAAATGCTGTCACAGTTTGGCTAGCTGTTTTTGATACTGATGAAGAAAATGCGGCTATGAAGGTTGTTTCAGGAAGCCATAAGTTAGGTAAATTTGTGCATAAAAAAAATGATGCTAAAAATTTAGTCTTAAACCAAGAAGTATCTTTTGATCAATTAAATAAAGAAAAAATTGTATCTTTAAATTTAAAAGCGGGGCAGATTTCGTTACATAATGATGCTTTACTTCATGGCTCAGAGGCCAATAACTCCAATAGAAGAAGGTGTGGGGTAACAATGCGATTTTCTCCGACAAATGTTAAAGGTGATTTAAATGTTTGGCCATTTTTTGAAACTCAATTAGCAAGAGGTATAGATGAGTTTAAATTAAACCCAATTGCTGAAATTCCAAGAGGAGAAGCTACACCATTAAAAATGTTTTCATTTTCTAATGAATTTGCTAGTCAATGGTAGCCTAAAAGCATTTTAATATTTTGCATATTTTTAATCCGATTAATTTAGCTTTTATTTCATTTTTTTTTCTACTGCTCTTAATCTGTAAGATAATGCCTTAAGTGATCCTTTAACAAAGACATCAGAACTATTTACTCTTTTGTCAAATTCATCTTTAGTTATAGATATAATTTCACTATCTTTTAAGCATCTTGCTGTGGCCATTCTGAGCTCATTTTCAATAACACCCATTTCACCAAATAATTCATTTTCTTGAATAATAAAATTTGGTGTTTTGGTTTCATTCGTTGGTAAAAAGATCCCAATTGACCCCTTAACTAACAGATACATTTTATCTGGGAGTTCACCAACTTTAAATACACTTTGATTTTCGTTTAATTCAATTTTTTCCATTAAAAATCTATAACCTCATTTTCTGATGCAAATTTAATATTAGTTAAAGAAAATCTCTTTTGTATTTCATCGATTTGATCGTCTGTTCTTGAGGGTGAATGATGAGAAATAAGAAAATTTTTTACTGTAATTTGATTAAAAAAATCTATTCCTTGTTCTACACTAGAATGACCCCATCCCTTTTTTTCAGTTAACTCATCATCTAAAAACATTCCATCCCATATAATAGTATCAGAGTTATTACAGAATTTTATCAATTCAATTTTTTGACTCTCCTCATATTCATTATCTAATAAATAACAAAACTTCTTTTTATCTTTAATAAAACTGTAGCCTGAACAATTTCCCGGATGGTTTAAATTAATTGATTTAATTGATAAATCATCAAATTTAGAAACAACATCTTCAAAGTCAATAAATTCAAAAATATTTGATATTTCAAGAAAGTCTATTGGGAAGTAGGGCTTAGAATAATATTTTTTTAAGTTTTTATACAAAGTATCTTTATCAACATGCGCTGATGTAATTAATATTTTTTTATTATTTAAATTTTGAAAACTATTAAATGGAAGGCCTTGTATATGATCATGATGCAAATGAGATATAAATATTATAGCTTGTTGATTTTTTGAAAAATCAACTTTTGAAAAGCCTGATCCACAATCGAATATCAATTGAATGTTTTTAGCATTCACTTCTATGCATGGTGTATTACCTCCATACTTTAAAGTATGCTGGCTAGAAATTGGTGTTGATCCTCTAACTCCATGACTAATTATCATTTAAAACTCATTAATAATTTTTATTATATTATAAAAAATAGCATAATTAACAAGTTAAAACTTTTTTAAAAAATCGTTTAACTCGCTTTGAAAAACAATCCACTCTTTATCAGTTTCAAGTATGAGATGGTTTTTACTTCTTAAAGGAACAAATTTTGAGTTTTTAATATTAGCCGCAAGAAATTTACCTTCAGAAATAGGAACTCTTGCGTCTTCAGTACAGTGAAAAATAATAGTTGGAATATTAACCTTAGAAAGTAAATCACTTACATCTATATTATCATTTACTAAAGAAATTTTAGCTGCATTTTTAGCTGAAGTTGCAATTTTACAAATATTATTAAAAGTATCCATTTGCTCTTTTGATGCATCTGGAATCATAGAGCTAGTGAAAAACTGTCTAAAAGCAGGATTCTCATTTTCCCATCCACTTAAAATCATAGTTTGTTCCATAGTTGAATTAGCTTCATAAGTAGTATCCCCTCTTTTAGCTCGACCTTTTGCATAACCCCCAAATAAGATTAGATGGCTAACTTTTTCTGGGTGTTTAACTGCATAAGCTATTGAAAGAGGACAACCTTGAGAAACTCCATAAAGAGGAAATTTATCAAGTTTTGAAGCATTAACTACAGTTTCCATATCTTCAAGAAATAATTCAAATGAAATATTTGGCGTATCCCAGTCTGAGGATCCATTTCCCCTTTGATCAAATCTTATTAAAGTATGATCCTTCCCTAAAAATCTATAAATATGATTCCAAATTGGACTTCTCCAATCATGTTCTAAACTAGACATAAAATTTGGCGCTTTTATCAGTGGTGGCCCATTCCCAACTTTTGCATATGCAATTGTAGTTCCATCATTTGAACTGCAATATCTAATTTCTTGATCAACTTCAGTTAATATTTTTGATTTAGGATTTTCTATATCTAAAATTTTATCATCGACTATTATTTTATAAACATTAATTAATTGACTGATATTTTTTAAACGCTGATTTCCTAAATGTTTATAGTTATATGACTTTAAGTTTTTAATATTTTGGAAAATGTCACCTGTAATACAAATACCTCCAGCATCTGAGATTGTTTCTAATCTGCTAGCTATATTTACACAATTACCAAAAACATCTCCTTCATCAAGAACAACATCTCCAACATTTATTCCAAATCTATACCATATTCTTTTGTCACTCGAAAATTTTTCTTCAAGGAGATTAACTCTTTTTTGAATTTGAAAACTACTTTCAACTGCATCAAGAGAGCTGTCAAATTTTGCAAGAAACCCATCACCAGTGGTTTTTATTATTTCTCCATTAAATTTTTTTATTTCTGGTTTAATAATTTTATTAAAAATAACTTTTTGTCTAGATAATATAGTGATCTCATCATCTTCAATTAATCTAGAAAATCCGACCATATCAGCAGCTACTATTGCTAGTAATTTTCTTTTCATTATTCACCTGATGGACTAGTTTTTATTTAATAATATATACGTTACATTCTAATCATTGATTTTCAAAACAATTAATCCGTCAACAGCAACCACACCTTTTCCATCATTTTTTATAATAAGTGGATTTATTTCAGCTTCTTTAATTTTTTTATTAAACGATAATTTAGATATAGACACTATTGCTTTTGCTAAACTGAAAATATCACCCTTTGGCATGCCTCTATAACCATTAATTATGGATAAGGCTTTCACCTCTTCTATCATTTCCATAGCGTCACTTATTGCTACTGGAGCTATTCGAACTGACTTGTCATCAAGAATTTCTGCAAGAACTCCACCAGAACCTAAAACAACTATTGGCCCTACTAACTCATCAACTCTATAACCTAATATAACTTCAGTTAAACCAAATTCCATTTTTTGAAGTAAAAATTTTTGGTTTTCTTTTTTAATATTACTATTTTTATAAACTTTACTTAGATCAGTATAGGCAGATTTAATATCTTTTTGATTTTGAATATTTAATCTTATTCCATCTACATCTGTTTTGTGAAGAATTTCATTAGATAAAACTTTCATAACTAATGGAAATGACATTTCGTTACTTATAGATAAAGCCAAATCTTGATTTAAAAATTCTTTAGATTGAACAACCTGAATTCCAATCATTTTAAATATATCAAGAGCTTCTTTTTCAGTTAAATTTTCTTCAATTGAAAAACATAACAGCTTTTCTAATTCAACATGAATTTTACTCATTATTTTATTAGGTAATAGTTTTACCTCAGATAAATTTAAAAAGGAATTAATGCCATCCGCGCATCCTTCAGGAGTTCGAAAACCAGCTATCTTATTTTCATTCAGCATTTTCAGAGCATCTGGGGCATCTGGGGCAATGTAAACTGCTAATGGTTTTGAATTATCTTTCCATTTAATTAAAGGTTCAACAGCTTGATCTGGTTTAAATTTTGCTGATGAACCCACAACCATTAAAACCAGGTCAATATCTGATTTTTCCATCAATAATCCTATTACATTAGATACAATTTCAGGTTTTGTACCAGCTATTGTAAGATCAATTAATTTTGAGCCATTATACTCTATATTATAGTTTTTCAAAAAATCAGAAATCTTTAAACCAGGGGCAACAATATCTACGCCTAGATTAGATAAACTATCTATAACCATAGCCCCTCCACCTCCAGTTGTTGTTACCACACCAACTCTTTTTTTAGAGTTTTTTTTATGTTTCCTAAAAAGATTAGGAACTTCTATTAATGTTTCAAATTGATCTACTCTTGCTATTCCGTTATATTTTAAAAAAGCATTAAAAGCCGCATCTGAACCGGCTAACGCACCAGTATGAGATTTTGCTAGTTCTTGACCTAATTCTGACTTTCCTAATTTATAAACTATTAAAGGTTTACCCGCTAGCCTAGCTGCTCTAGCCATAGTTGCAACAGATTCACTGTTTCTTAATGTTTCAAGAAACAAAAGAATTGTTTCAGTATTTTTATCTGCAACAAGCATTTCTCCAATTTCTGCAACTGATAAATCAGATTCATTTCCTACAGAAATTAATTTTGAAAAACCAATGTCTCTTGTATTACCATGAGATAATAATGCTCCTATAAGACTTCCACTTTGAGAAATAACACTTAGGCCACCTGGTTTTAATGTTTCTAATTCAAGCATAGCATTAGCACTTAATGTAACTGAATCTGAAATGTTAATTAGACCTATACTATTGGGCCCTAAAATTCTTAATTTTCCTTTTTTTGCTATTTCTAAAATTTTTTTTTCTGCTTTTACTCCTTCCTCACCTGCCTCACTAAACCCTCCAGAAAGAATAGTTGCACACTTAATATTTAGAGACACAGCTTCAATTATTGAAGGTAAAATTTTATCACCATCTACTGCAATAAAAACATGATCAATTGTCTTTTTAATTTCAGTAAGATTTGGATAGCTTTTTAAACCAAATATTTCTTCTCTATTAGGATTTACAGGAAAAACATCTCCTTTATATCCATGATTAACTAGATACCTTTGCACTCGCGCACTTGTCTTCTTTGGATTTGAGGAGGCTCCAACAATCGCTATTGATTTAGGAGATAAAAATGCATTTTGTAATTTTTTATCAATCATAGAAAAAATTATATTTTAGGAGGACGTTGAGAAAATCTTCTCTCAAAAACATCTTCTGCAATTCGATTTTTCATCATTTCCGTTGACCCTCCTGCAATCTGCCATCCTCTAGATTTTCTAAAACAATACTCAACCAGTGATTCTTGAGAGTAGCCCATACCACCCATAACTTGCATGGCTTCGTTACAAATATCAAAACCTGCCTTATTACAAAAAGCTTTAGCAATGGAAGTTTCTTTAGATGAAGGGAAACCTTTGTCAGCATTAATAGCGGCTCTATAAAGAAGCAAACGACCTGCATCAATCTGGATTTTCATATCAGCAAATTTCCATTGGATACCTTGGAATTCACAAATTGGTCTTCCAAATTGTTCCCTAGTTAATGCATGTTCTCTTGCTAGATTATATGCAAACTCTCCTACAGCAAGCGATCTAGCCGTATTCCCAATTCTTTCAGCATTAAATCCTGCAATTTGTTTTTTAAACCCTCCTGGTCCCAATAAAATATTTTCCTTGGGAATATATACATTGTCAAAATAAAGAGCACACCATTCTTCACCATTTGTATATTTAGATGGTTTTCCTAATGAAAATCCTACCATACTTCTATCCATTAACACTGAACCAATTCCATTTATTCCCTCTCCATAACGAACATAAACTAGGAATATATCTGCATCAGGAGAATTACTTGTAAAAATTTTGCTTCCTGAAATTCTAAAACCATCTCCATCTGGGATCGCCTTGGTAGTTAAATCAGTAACCGCAGATCCAGCATTTGGTTCTGTCATTCCAAGTGCAATTACAATTTCTCCATTTAATAATTTTGTTAAATATTTTTCTTTTTGAAAAGAAGAAGCATACTCAGCAAAAGTTCTAAGTGGTCCAAAGCTTCCAGATTGAATTACATCTGCACTTCTAGGGCAAACTAATGCAACTTGCTCTATGGCAATAACAGCATCCATTAATTTACCACCTTGCCCTCCATCCTTTTCAGGAATAGGGATACCCATCAAACCATTTTTTGCAAATAATCGTGCAATATCTTTAGGGAAATTTGGATCATGCGCACGTTCTAAGTTATTCTCTTTTAAATGACGTTCAGCAAGATTTCTAACTGAGTCTTTAAAAATTATTTGTTCTTCTGATAAATTAAAGTCCATTTACACACCTTTTCAATTATTATCCTCTTAAGGATTTAAGTTGCTCTGAATAACCTTCAGGGTTAACTAGAACGTCTATAAGTTTTGGCCCATCATGTTGAGAAGCATCAATTAAAGCTTTTTTATAATCCTCAACATTAGAAACTCTCCAAGACTTACAACCAAAACCTTCAGCAACTTTTGCAAAGTCTGATTGAGGCCAAGTCGTACCTTTTCTAGTTAAATTTCTTGATTTTTGCTTTATATCAATTAGAGATAAAGCCCCGTCATTAAAAACGATAACAAGTATATTGCAATTAAATTGAGCAGCAGTAGCTAATTCACTACAGCACATCATAAAACCACCATCACCTGTAAAAGCAATTGCTCCTCTTTCATTGTTCTCAATTGATGCCGCTATTGCAGCAGGAAGAGCATAACCCATAGTAGCCAATCCATTTGAAATCAATAGATCATAGGGTTCTTTGCATTTCCAAAAAGCTGTTGCAGAAAACATGTGTGCGCCAGCATCAACTGTTACTCTTGGATTAGTAACAGAATATTTTTGTGCTAATTCTACAATTGATTGAGGATTTAATTTATCATCAGTTGGGAAAAAAAGTTTTGATTTGATTTCGTTTTTAAAAAAATCAATCTTTTTATCTACCCAATCAGAAAGAATAGCAATTTCAGAAATTAGTTTTATATTTTGACTTAAATTTCCATAAAGATTAGCTGATGGCTTGACATAGTGTGTTTCATATTTCATGACAGAAATATTAAGTACAGGTATATTATAAGGCCATGGTTGCAAAATCAGTTCAACTGGATCTAACCCTATTAAAATAATTAAATCAGACTCTAATATACATGCTTGTTCTACTTTTCCACCTGTAAATATCCCTACAAAATTTTTGTTACTATCTGCAACAACTCCCTTAGCTTTATAAGTTACAAAAACAGGACAATTTAAAACTTTTAATAAATCGTTTATTTCTTTAAATGACTGTGATCTTAAATTTTCCAAGCCGAGAACAATTACTGGCTTTTTTGACTCTAATAGTAGAGCTTTAGATTTATCTATATCTAAAGTTGTAGGAACAATATCAACTTGCTTCTTTTCAAATTCATTTTTTATTTCAATATTTTTTTGTGCAACAGCTGTTATTAATTCTATATAAACTGGTCCGTATGGTGCCGAAAAAGCCTGTGATACGACTTTTTGGAAATCGTTCAATGGGTTATCATCATTTAAATTTGAATATCCTTTACTAAATGGTGACATTAATTTTTTTTGATCAAAAACCTGATGAGTAACAAATGAACTAAGTTTAGAAGAAAATCCATCACTGAACAAAATTAATGGAGATCTATCAAGACATGCATAAGCAATACCGTTCATAGCATTTGAAAGCCCTGGTCCTTTTGTAACAAGAGCAACACCAATTGTATTTGTTAAATCTCCTGACACAGATGCCATAATAACAGCATTATCTTCTCTTTTTACAAGAAAAAAATTTATACCATTTTCTTCTGCCGCATCGATTAAATCTAAACTACTTCCACCGCCAGGTACCCCATATATATTTTTTACTCCAACAGATTTTAAAAATCTCATCAAGGCTTTAGCTATAGTTAAATTATTTTCTTTGTTCATAATTAATCCTTAACAATATTATTTATTATTAAGTTGCCACTTTCATGCATCTGCACTTTAAAATTTGGAGGGATAACTAATGTTGATTCTCTTTCTTCTATTATTAAAGGGCCGATAGATTTAAAAGTTTTACTTAATGAAGATCTATCTAAAACAATTGTATCATTAAATTTTTTTCCTCCAAAAAACACTTTTCTCTTCTTTTCTTTTGATAGACTCTTTTTCTTTACATTAAAGTTGAGAGAAAAGTTAGGCAATGGACCTGATGCAATAGTTCTCCAAGATATAATTTCCATTGGCATTTTTTCAATTCTGCCAAAAAGATTTTGATAAACTTTTTCAAATTCAAGTTTAATATTTTTAATATTTTTTAAACTTAGAACCTCTTTATTAAGAGGTACTTCAATTTCATATCCTTGCCCTACATACCTCATTAAAGTACTATTATTAATACTTATATGCTTTTTATTTGTACCAGTTTGTAACAGTAGCTTTGTACCTTTCTTTTCCATATCAAGAAAAGCTTTCTTCATTTTAGTAAAGTTTAACAATTCTAATTGCTGCATATCAGCTTGAACTAATTCAAATGAATTAGGAGAAGCTGTCATACCAATAGCAGAAGCAACTCCTGCATCTGGTGGACTGATCATTTTATTAAGGTTCATTTTAGACATCAAGCTACAAGCATGAACAGGGCCTGCTCCTCCGATTGGTATCATTGTATACTTTTCTATTTTACGTCCTTTTTCTAAAGCATGAATACTTGCTGCTTGAGACATATTTTCAGTAACTATTTCGTGAATAGCCCAAGCCGCTTCTAAAACTGAAATTTTCATTGGCTCAGCAATAAAAGTTTTAATTGCTTGCTCTGCTAATTTTTTTTCAAGCTTCATGTCTCCCCCTAAGAAATTTTCAGCATCTAAATAACCCAAAACTAAGTCAGAGTCAGTCACTGTTGGATGCTTGCCACCTAAGTTATAGCATGCAGGGCCTGGAAAAGATCCTGAACTATCAGGTCCAACTTGTATAAGTCCCATATCGTCTATTCTTGCTATACTGCCTCCACCAGCTCCAATTTCAATCATGTCTATAACTGGAACTTGCAATGGTAATCCACTACCTTTTGCAAATCGATAAACACGCGCAACTTCAAAAACTGTAGTTCTTGAAGGCTTTCCATTTTCTATTAGGCAAGCTTTAGCAGTAGTTCCGCCCATATCAAAACAAAGAACATCATTTGAATTAGTTGATCTTCCATATAAAGTAGCTGCTTGAGCCCCTCCTGCTGGCCCTGATTGAACAAGTCTAATTGGATACTCCACTGCAGTTTTTTGATGCACTATTCCACCATCAGAAAGCATTAAAAATAAATCATTTTTTATTCCAATTTTTTTTAATCCTTTTACTAATGCATCAATGTAACTTTTAAAAATAGTTTGAACATAAGCATTAGCAACAGTTGTAGAAGTCCTTTCATATTCTCCTATTTCAGGGCTTACAGAACTCGATAAACATAAATTAATATTGGGAGCATATTTATTAAAAATATTTTTTGCTAATTCTTCATGGATAGAGTTTTTAAAAGAATGCATAAATACAATAGCAAGAGTTCTAATATTTAACTTAGCTAGTTTTTTTGCAATCAAAATTAGTTCATTTTGGTCTAATGATACTAATATATCTCCCTTATAATCTAATCTTTCTTTAATCTCAAATCTAAGATGTCTTGGAACGATAGGATTTGGCATTTCTAAATCAAGAGAAAATAAATCATATCGCCACTCTCTTCCTATTTCTAAAACATCTTTGAAACCCTCTGTTGTTAAAAGAGCTGTTTCAACTCCTTTTCTTTCAATCAAAGCATTTGCAACTAATGTAGTACCGTGAATTATTCTACAATTTTCTGGGTTTATATTATGTTTTTTTATTATTTCTGAAACACCTTGGAGAACTCCCTCAGATGGATTCATAGGCGTGGTTAAAACTTTTCCGTTAAACTTTTCCCCACTATTTTCTCTAACAGCAACGATATCAGTAAAAGTTCCACCTATATCTACTCCTATTCGAAAGTTATTATTAGTTGACATTAATTTATTCCTATTGATTTAATCTTTTTTTGACGGACTATATCCATAAACTGATTTAGCTTTCTTTAAACTCAGGAGACCTGACTTTATATCTGCTATTATTTTTTTCTTATCTCTTTGATTTGCAGGAAACATACCTCCACCACCAGGCGTTTGAAATGAAGCCACGCTTCCTTTATTAAGAGTTATAGAGCTTTTTGCTGGAATTTTTCTATTATCAACAAGGTCTATACCTTTAGATCCTTCTCCACCGCCTAAAACTCCCCTAGGCGGAAATAAAACTCTTTCATGACGGATTGTCATTATTATAGGTTTATTAGATGTTGATTCAAATGAAAGCTTTTGAGCTGGACCTCCAACGTGTTTCCCAATACCTTGAGTGTCTTTGATAAAAGATTTTTCTTTTACAATTAAAGGAACTTGATTTTCAAATTGTTCAATAGATTGATTTGAAACATTACTTGGAAAACTTAAACAACCAGGACCGTCACTCTTAGCCCTAGCTCCATGTCCTCCGTTCATGAAAAACATTTTCACAAATGTTTTATCATCACTCTCTCCTCTACCTTTAAAGTAAATATTCCAGAGTGGAGATCCAGATTCAGCTATAATATTTTTAGGGATAACTTTTGATAAAGCTCCATATATAGAAGGAGGAACATAATGGCCTGTTAAATGTCTCCCCCAAACTGGAGCAGGACGCATTGCATTAACAATAGATCCTTCTGGTGCCTTTATTACAATAGGTCTAAATGAACCATCGTTATTTGGAGACTTAGGATCAATTGCACACTTTAGAGCATAACAAGCATATGCATAAGTATAATTAAAAACACTATTAATTGGTCTATTGATTTGAGGTGATGTGCCAGCAAAATCAACAGTTAATTGGCTCTTTTTAATTGTGATTTTACATTTAATTTTCAGTGGTTCTTCAAATCCATCTACAAACATTTCATCTGTATAATCTCCATCACTTATATTTAATATTTTGTTTCGCATACTCTGTTCAGACAAATCCAATATTTTTTTAACTATAAAATCAAGATCATCAATTTTTTCTTCATCAAGAAGTTGTAAAAGTTTTTCAGAAGCAACTTTATATGCAGAAAATTGAGATCTTATATCACCAAGTGTTTCATCTGGTTCTCTTAAATTCTGTTCTAAGAAAGATATAATTATTTTGTTTTCTTTGCCTTTTTCCAATATTTTTGAAACTGGGATACATAATCCTTCTTCAAAGCAATCTCTAGCAATAGGAGATGGAGCCCCTCCTATATCCACAGTATGAGCTGTACTGCCTGCAAATGCTATAATTTTACCTTTTCTAAAAATAGGACAAATCATAGTAATGTCATTCAAATGTCCCGTTCCTAACCAAGAATCATTTGAAATAACGACATCTCCTTCATTGAAATCTTCTAAAGGTATTATTTTTAAAATTTCTTGGAGAGTATGAGGTAAAGTTCCAATGAAAGATGGAATGCTTTTTTTTGTTTGGATAAACTGTCTTCCTTTTGTATCCAAAAGACTAAAAGCCATGTCATAATTTTCTCTAACTACAGCAGAAAAAGAGGATCGTATGAAGCTTTCTGCAACTTCATCAATCATCCCATTCAATCTCTTCCAAATTATACCTAGTTTTATAGAATTTATAGACGACATGATTAACGCACCTTATTTATAATAAATTGGAGTAATCCAAAAATTAAAAGCTTCATTTTCACCTCTAACAATTTGAGTGTATTCTTTTTGGAATAATGCTGTAATATCTCCAACTTTGCCTTCTCCTGCTAAAATTTTATCAACACTTAATATCGGCATTATTTCTTGACCTGTTCCACAATAAAAAATTTCGTCTGCAATATATAATTCTGTTCTATCTACATCGCGAGATTCGACTATTAAATTTTTTTCCTTTGCTATTTTAAGAACACTATCTCTTGTGATACTTTCTAGAATTCCACTTGATACAGATGGCGTAATCATAACACCCTCTCTTATTAAAAAAATACATCCTCCTGGACCTTCACTAACTTTACCATTTGACGTTAATAATATAGCTCCTTCGTAACCACTTTCCTTAGCTTGAATACTTGCTAGTCTGCTATTTAGATAATTTGCAGAAGCTTTAACCCTAGGTGGACTAGCGTTATCATCTAGACGTTGCCAAGAACTTACTGTAAAATTTTTTCCCTTATTAAAGTCAATACTTCTTGGTCTAGGGTAACTCACAATTGAAGTGCTAACAGGAGATCTTAAAGCCATTTCTCCCCAATCATCTATATAACCCTGCAATCTGATGTATATGTCTTCTTTATAATTATTTGCAATTATATTTTCTATTATTTGTTTTTTAATCAAATCTAAACTAGGTGTTTTCTCAAATTTTAGAATTTTCATAGAATTAGAAAAACGCTTTAAATGATCATCTAATCTAAAAACAAGTAGCTCTTGATCGTTTTCGTTCCAATAAGCTCTAATGCCCTCAAATACTAAAGCTGCATAAGATAAACCTGGAGCTGTAATTGAAACCTTTGCTTCATTAAGAGGCATTAAATTACCATTCATAGTAACAACTTTTATTTTAGACCTTGGATCATTTGAAATATTTGTCATATATAATTTCCTAAAAATTTATTTATTTTTTTGTCTTTTAAAAAAAATAATAGCTGATGCAATCATTATTAATAGAAGGACCAAAAATGCTGGTCTTACTAAAATAAATGCAATATTAAGATCATGAGATGAACTTAACAAAAGAGTTATTCTTAAGTTTTCTTCAAAAATTGGAGTTAGAATAAATCCTATTAACATAGGAACTGTAGGAATATCATTTTTTAACATAAAATAACCTAATATCCCAAAGATGAAAACTAATTGAATATCAAATAGCGAACCTCTCAAAGCATAAGCTCCAGCAGAGGCTACAACTAGGACAATTGGGAAAAGCAACCTTTTTGGAACAGTTACAACATGCTTACACATTTTAATAAGGTACTGTCCTAAAAATAAATTAAAAATATTTGCAACTATTAAAGCTGAATATATTGCATAAATTTCCACTGGGTTTTCTTTAAAAACAACTGGCCCTAAAGTAATACCTTGAATTAAAAAGGCACCCATTATTAAGGCTGCTGCAATATCTCCTGGAATTCCAAATGCCAGTAATGGAATCATATTAGCACCTGAAACAGCATTGTTTGCTGCTTCTGCTGATGCTATCCCTTCTAGAGACCCTTTTCCAAATTCTTCTGGTGTTTTAGAAGTTCTTTTAGCTTCTCCATAAGCTAAAAATGCAGCAACCGTTGCGCCTAAACCAGGCATAGCACCAATCATAGTGCCTAAAGCAGAAGATTTAATAATTGTAGGAAGACAAAATTTAAATTCAGCCCATGTAACAACATTATCAATTTTCTTTTTAGAAAACTTTAATGTACTAGACGCTAATGATTTTATTGGTTGCTCCATTTGAAGCAATGCCTCTGATACAGCTAAAGTACCAATAAGCATTGGGATCAAACCTATACCTTCTTCTAATTCCAAATAATCAAATGTTAACCTTGGAGTTGCAGTAATAGGATCAAGTCCAATCATACCAATTATCATACCAAGAAAAACAGAAAATAATCCCTTCCATGCAGATTTACCTGTTAATGAACTTACACATATCAAAGAAAAAGCCGTTAACAAAGTGTATTCAGGTGGACCAAAATTTAATGCTACAGCTGCTAAAAAACCAGCTGCAACAATTAACATTATATCACTAAAGGTATCTCCAAATACAGATGAATAAAGTGCCATCTTCATTGCCTTTACACCCTTACCTTTTTGAGCAAGTGGATAGCCATCAAGAACTGTAGCTGCTGCTGCTGGAGCTCCAGGTGTTTTGATTAAAATTGCTGTAATTGAACTACCAAACAAGGAACCTTTAAACATCCCTAAAAGCATTGGTATACCAACCCAAGGGTCTAAATAAAACGTGTATGGCACTAATAAAGCTACCGCCATTGAAGCTGTCAAACCAGGGATAGCTCCTAAAATTTGACCTGCTATTAATCCAACAAAAATTGCTATTAATGCTTCTGGAGTTGTAGCCAAAGCTAGTCCAGCAAGTATATTTTCAATCATACTAATTTAACTTTCTAAATATATTTTTAAAAAAAATATCTTCAGGAAGAAAAATTTGAAATCCTTTTTCAAAACCTAAAAAAATAAATAACATTACAATCAAAGGTACAACTGTTAAAATTGACACTCTTCTTTCACCCATCAAAACACTGAGAGTAATAATAAAAATTATACTTCCAAAATAAAAACCTATATTAGGAACCAGTAAAAAAGAATAAATCAAACATGATGAAATAATTTTTTTAGATCTGGTTATTGATAAAACCTCAAATGAATTTAATTTTGTATTCGAATTAGTAACTTTGTTTATTTTAAAAATAAATACTTTAATAAACTGATACATTAAAGTTACAAAAGCTAAAATTCCTACAAGATATACAGCAAAGCTAGGAGCCAGACCATCCTCATAACCGAAGTTTTCTGGGTCAGCGACACCAAAAGGAACAACCCAAAAATTAAAAAACAAGGTTAGTGAAAGCAACACTAAAATTAATGATCCTTCGTTAAATGTTTTGACGTTATTCATGATTTTCCATTAAAGGTTATTTACAGAGAAAAATAGAATTTTCTCTGTAAATTTATATATTGTATTTTTAGAACTTAACCCCAGCAAGAACTTTACCGGCTGCATTATAATCTGCCTTAACACTTTTAGTGAAGTCAGATGAATTAGCATACTTAGGCGTAGCTTTTAATTTTTTTAACAAGTCTAGAAACTTTTTTGATTTCATAACTTTTGCTAGAGCATCATCCCATTTAGCAACAACATCTTTTGATAATCCACTTGGACCTGCTAAGCCAAAAAATATTGCAGGAGACAGAGGATACCCAAGCTCTGCTAAAGTTTTAACTTTAGGAGCAGATGGATTACGATCAGGTGTGGATTCAGCAATTATTTTGATGCTACCAGAAGCTAATGGAGCTGCAAAATCTGATATGACAGCCATATCTATAGTTTCACCTAATAGAGCTGCCAAAGCTTTTGCTCCTCCTTTAAATGGAACATAAGTTGTTTTAGCGCCTTCTTGTTTAAACGCTGCTAACATGGCCATATGAGGACCACCCTTTTGTCCTGCCGTTGACCAACGTAATTTTCCAGGGTTGGATTTAGCAAAAGCCATCATTTCTTCAAAATTTTTCCATTCCCCATTGCTTCTCATAATAACTGGCATTGGACTTGATACAAATTGCCCTAAATAAGTAAAGTCTTTCATTGGCTTATATTGCATTTTCATGAAATGTGGCCTTATAGTAATTGGACTAGTTGAAATAAAACCTATTGTGTAACCATCAGGTTTTGACTTTGCTACGGCACCAATTCCAATGGTTCCTCCGCCACCTGTTTTATTTTCTACTATTACTTTTACTCCTAATATATCCGTTGCTATATCAGCAATAAATCTAGAGGTTGTATCTCCACCTCCTCCAGCACCGTATGGCACTATTAATTTTATTGATTTAGATGGATAAGTATCTGCTACAGCTGAAATAATTAAACTAAAAGTAATAGCAACACCAACTAAAATAATTTTGACAATCGATTTTAAAAACATAATTCCCCCCCTTTTTTTAAACTATAATTTTCAATTAAGTCAAAAATTAATAGCCGAAATAATTCTTTAAAATATATATACACTATAAAAATTAAAGTCATGATTACAATTGCTAAATTATTATGATATCATGATTAAAAATCATGAGGTTTGTAATTGCTTAATATTAAAAAACTATCTGCGTTTAGAGCTGTGATGGAATCAAGTTCTATTACTGGTGCGTCAGATAAACTAGGCCTAACTCAATCTGGGGTAAGTCGCTTAATAGGGAATTTAGAAGAAGAGCTTGGATTCCCATTATTTAATAGAATGAAAGGCAAGATTCAAATAACCGCTAGAGGTGAGTCGTTTTATAAAGAAATAGAACCACTATTAAATGGAATTGATCAGATACCTACAATTGCAAAACAAATAAAACAACATCAATATGCTCGCTTAAGAATCATAACTTTAAACTCTTTAGGCCATAGTATAGTTCCTTTGGCTTTAAAAGTTTTCTGCTCAAAGAACCCTTCTACAAATATTAGTGTTACAATAAAAAGTAGAACAGAATTAATCCACTGGGAAGGAGGTGAACATTTTGACGTTGCCCTAGCTTCACTCCCATTTGAACAAAGAATTTTTCAAAAAAAAAGTTTTATTAAATTTTCAGCAGTAATTGCTTTACCTAAAAATCATAAATTGAATAAGTTAAAAAAAATTCATCTTAAAGATTTAAAGAATGAAAACTTAATTAGTTTAGATCCTTTAGGAGCCTTCCAATCTTCTATTAAAACTTATCAAAAAGAATATAATATAGATCAAACACTTAAAGTTCAAACGACATCAATGCTTCAAGCTGGACAGATGGTTGCCCAAGGTATTGGCTTAGCCATTATAGATCCTTTCATTGCTGAAATGATAAATAATGATAATATAGAAATAAGAAAATTAAGTCCGAATATAGAACATCAATATGGATATATTTGGCCTTCAGGTAGAAACTTATCACCACTCACAGAGGAGTTTATAAAGTCTATAACAAGCATTGCTCAAGAAATTTCAAAAAAATGGAAATAATATAAAACTTTATTATAATTTGTAAAAAAATATTTTATTATCTTTACTATTAATATATTTAAATATCGTAATTTATTTTGAAGGATCATTGTGGAAGAAATAAAAATAATAGGATCTGGAGTAGCTGGACTATGCGTTGCAAAAGAATTAATCAAAAAAGGATTAAAGGTCACTATATTAGATAAAGCAGACAATCCAGGCCCACAAAGCTGTTCTTGGTGGGCAGGAGGAATGCTTGCTCCTTGGTGCGAAGGTGAATCAACTGAAAAAATCATTGTTAAACTTGGACAAGAATCAATTCCATGGTGGAATGAAAATGTAGATGGAGTTGTAAAAAAAGGATCATTAGTTATAGCCTTATCTAGAGATGAACCAGATCTCAAAAGGTTCGGAAGAAGAACAGATAATTATATTAATCTTGATAGTGAAGAAATAGGCAAACTTGAACCTGATTTAAAAGGGCGATTTAATAAGGGCCTTTATTTCAACAATGAAGCTCATCTATCTCCAAGAAATTCATTGGATTGCCTTAAAAAAAACCTTGTTTTAGAAGGTGTGAAATTTGAGAAAAAAGAATTTAATTTCCATACAGATATAAAAAAAGAACAAGGTTTAATCATTGATTGTCGTGGCCTTGAAGCCAAAGAAACACAATTAGATTTAAGAGGGGTTAAGGGAGAAATGTTAATCATTGATTGTCCAGAAATCAATTTAACTAGGCCCATAAGGTTATTACATCCAAGAATTCCTTTATATATTGTGCCACGAGGAAATGGTATCTATATGCTTGGAGCTACAATGATAGAAAGTGATGATAGCAAAAATATAACAGCTCGTTCTTTAATGGAACTTTTAAGTGCCGCTTATGCAATAAATCCAATATTTGGTGAGGCTAAAATCATAGAAATAGGTGTGGATGCCAGACCTTCTTATCCTAATAATATTCCTAGTATAAGACAAAAAGATAATATAATCTCAGTAAATGGTTTGTTTCGTCACGGTTTTCTTCTTGCTCCTGCACTAGCAAGAATGGTTTCAGAATTAATTTATGATAACAAAACTCCGGAGATAATAAGTGAATATAATGATTAATGGAAAAAATAAAAATATAATAAGTGTTAATTTAACATTTGCTTTGGATGAACTTGGTTATAAAGGTAAGAAGTTAGCGACGGCTTTAAATGGAGAATTTGTTTCAGTTCAATCAAGAGATAATACCAACTTAAAGGAAGGTGATAAACTTGAAGTTCTATCTCCTCAGCAAGGTGGATAGTAAATGAAAAGTTTTTATGGATCTGAACTCAAAAGTCAAATGA
>CAZWGZ010000001.1:32031-45708 GCA_964633395.1 uncultured Rhodobacterales bacterium | reverse complement strand
TATACATTTAAATTCCTTGACAAAAAAATAATCAATAATTTAATATTATAATTTATTTAAATAAAATGCTAAAATAAAATTTTAAATACTATTTTTTTATTGTTATAGGGGGAGATAATGGAAAAATTAATGGATAAAGACATCTTTAGGAAAGCATTAGAAGATGCTATTAAAGGTAAAAGTGCTAACCAAGCGTCTTTTAGTAAGGCTTGGGCTTCAGGAAAATTAGAAAAAAAACATTTTGCCCGTTGGGCTGAAAATCATTATCATTATGTGGGTCCATTTGCTGATTATCTAGGTTATGTGTATTCAAATATGCCAGATGAATATTCAGACGCAAAAGATTTTTTACTTCAAAACATGTATGAAGAAGAGATTGGTGGAGATAGACATACAGATTTATTAATTAGATTTGCAGAGTCTTGTGGAACAACTCGTGAAAGAATTAAAAACCCTGATAATATGTCTCCTACTACTAGAGGATTACAAGCATGGTGCTATACAATTGCTATGAGAGAAAACCCTATAGTTGCTGTTGCAGGGCTTGTAGTAGGACTTGAATCCCAAGTTCCATCAATCTATAGGAAACAAACTCCAACTTTAAGAGAAAAGTATGGATTCTCAGATGAAGAAGTTGAGTTTTTTGATTTACATATAGTTTCAGATGAAATTCACGGTGAAAGAGGTTTCCAAATTGTTCTTGAACATGCAAATACAATTGAGCTTCAAAAAAGATGTCTTAAGATATGTGAAATAGGTGCTGAAATGAGATTACTATACACTACAGCTCTTTTTAACGATTATGTAAAAGATGATCTCTCATTAGAAGAATTAGAAACTGCAGCTTAAATAAAAACATGCCAATCGTTAAAATTCATAAAGATAATGAAATATTTAAAGGTGATGTAAAAGTTAATGTTAATTTAGTTGTTCAAGCAGGTATAAAACAATTTCCATTTCCACATTTGAAATATAAATGTGGAATGGGAACGTGCGGTACTTGTGTGTCTAAAATAATTTCTGGAGAGGAATATATAGACAAACCAAGTTGGAAAGAAATTAAAATTTTAAAAGATAAATTAAAATTAGGCTTTCGATTAACTTGTCAATTTAGAGTTTATGAAGACATAGAAATAGAACAGTAAAATTTAATAAAGCTTTAATAATAAGCTCTTAAAACATCAAGCGGCTTTGAATAAATTAACTTCAACATTTTTATGAAACTAACAATTGTTATTAAAACAGGAACTATCAAAGAAAGTGTAATTAAAGTAATATAATTGAAATAATAATCAATTTGAAATATATACGTAACAAGAATGAAGCTTACTGACATTCCTATTAATATTGAAATTAAAGATGCCATAAGCCCAATTATTAAAAACTCTTGCAGCCATAAAAATATAATCTTTTTTGGTCTAGCTCCTAATATTTTAAAAATTGCTACCTCATATAGTTTATCCTTTTTACTAACGTTTAAAATACCTGCCAATACAATAACTCCAGATAGTAAAGTTATAAAAGCAATAGAATTTACAATAGTAATCAATAAATTTAGTATAGATTTAATAGCAACATAGGTTTCTTCTACAGAAACTGAAGATATATTAGAAAAATTAGAAACTATTTTTTCTATTAATGCATTATTCATTTCTTTATTAGTATTTGTAGTTGTAGCTATCCAAGAATGAGGTGCATTCTGGATTTTATTTTTGCTTAAAATAAAAATAAAATTTATATCCATGTTTTGCCAAATGATCTCTCTAGTATTAAAAATTTCTGCTTCAAAATTTCTACCTAAAATATTAAATTGAATTTTATCTCCAATTTTGACATTCAATCCCTTTGCAACTTTATCTCCAATTGAGAGTAGAAGAGGACCTGTATAATCGTTTGGCCACCACTCTCCTGAAATTATCTTAACATTTTTTGGGGTT
Source organism: uncultured Rhodobacterales bacterium (assembly GCA_964633395.1). GTDB lineage: Bacteria > Pseudomonadota > Alphaproteobacteria > Puniceispirillales > Marisalimonadaceae > CAJJBL01. The sequence continues at coordinate 43,771 of CAZWGZ010000001.1, read as the reverse complement.
TTATTAGACCAGGAAAAGGCTCTATCTCTTTTTAACACCCAGTTAACATCTTTATTAATTTTTAAATTTTCAACTTTAAGATTATTGATTGCAGTAACACGCCCACGTAACATTGGTTGCGCATTCAAGCTATCTTCACCAATAAACTCTGCTGTCAATGCTTTCACCTGATTAATTTGATTTGGTTGAATATCAATCAAGAAATAATTTGGAGCTTGTTTATTAATAGTATTAGCTATTTTATGTTCTAAGCTTTCCTCAATGATATTAAGTGTAATTAAGAGAGCTAGACCTATGCTGAATGATATTACGATTGATTTTGCAAATGTATCTGGCCTTATTAATGATTTTCTTGCTATTTCTAATAAAGATCCAATTTTAAATTTTAATTTTCTAAAAGATAGAAAAAATAGGTTAGTCATCCCTTTCAAAATTAAAAAAGAAATTAAAACAACACCAAAAATATAAACAGATAATTTTATATCGTTAGTTAACTTAAATATTAAGAAGCATAAAGCAAAAATCAAAATTAACAGTAAAGCGCTTATTTTTTTTGAATAATTGTTTAAAGAATGATGAGCTGATAATCTCAGTAGTTGAATAGGTTTGATTTCATAAGTTTTAGAAATAGGTATAATTGTAAATAGAATGCATACTATTAAACCAAACAAAAAACTTATTATTATTGGTTCCCAAAAAATAAAAGGTTCAAACGTAGAAAGAAAACTATCACTAATTAAAGTTTTTAATAAAAAAGGAATAGATATTCCAGCAATCAAAGCTGGTATAATGCTAATCAAAAAAATAAAAATAATTTGGAAAAAATAAATTTTAAATACTATTGAATTTTGAGCTCCTAAAGCTTTAAATATTGCAATGTTTTTAATTTTTTTAATTAAATAACCTTTGACGCCATTAGAAATCCCTACACCAGAAATTAATAAAGTTATTAGCCCAACTAATGAAATAAATAAGGATGTTTTGTCTATAAAACTATTAAAGTTATTTGTACTATTTTTTATATTTTTAATTGAAATATTAGTACCTTGTACAAATTTATTTAAAAAAGATAAATCTATATTTTTATTATTAGGTATAAATTTAATCTTATATTTAACTAAAGATCCAGGAATAACAAGACCAGATGCTTTTAAAGTTGCATTAGAAATTAATAACCTTGATCCAAACGTTGCAAAAGAAAACATGCGATCTGGTTCTTTTTTTATAATACCATTTATTTGAATTTTAGTTTTGCCTAATTGTAATACATCACCAACTTTAATTTCTAATTGTTTTTTAAGTGAGGCATCGATTAATGCTCCATTATTGTTATCATTCATTTTTAAAGATTTATTTATAGATTTATTAGGAACAATAATAGGAACCCCTTTTAAGGGCCAATTTTGATCAACAGCTTTTAACTCTACAATTCGTCTTTTAAGTCCAACCGACTGATTGGATGTCAGCATAGTTCTTAATTCAACTATAAGAGATGTTTTACCATTCTTTTCTAACCATTCTTTAATTTTAATAGGAAATTCTTGATAAGTTGTACTTAATTCAAAATCTCCACCTAGCAACTCACTACTTTTATTATTGATTTCGTGTTTAAGATTTTTGGATAAACTGCCTACTGCAGTAATTATGAAAACTCCTAAAAAAATTGAAATCATAACTATTTTAAACTCATTAAATGAACCTTTTAATTCTCTTAATGATAATTTTAAAAAATTAAAATCAAATATTTTTTGTTTAACTAAAATCATTTTAGACAATCAAACCATTATCTAATTTTATAGTTTTACTACATTGACTAGCTATAGATTGATCGTGAGTTACAATAATCAAACTAGAACCTTGTTCTTCTTGTAATTTAAAAATTAAGTTAATTACTTCTTCACTATTTTTTTTATCAAGATTTCCAGTAGGTTCATCAGCAATTAAAATTTTAGGAAACGATACTAAAGCTCTTGCAATTGCTACTCTTTGTTGTTCACCACCTGATAATTGATGTGGATAATGATTAATTCTATCTCCAAGCCCTACTATCTTCAATAACTCTAGAGCTCTTTTATTTTCATTGTACGACCCAGCTATTTCATTTGGTAAATTAACATTTTCTATTGCTGTCATAGAAGGTAACAAGTTAAAAGATTGAAAAATAATACCGACGTGTTGAGAACGGTATATAGCTAAATCGTTTTCATTAAGATTGTGAATTGGTTTATTTTCAAAAAGTATCTTTCCTTTTGAAATCAATTCCAAACCTGCAATTGTCATTGCTAAAGTAGACTTCCCTGCTCCACTTTCTCCTGTGATACTAATGCTAGTATTCTCGTGAATTATTAAATCCACTCCTTTAATTATATGCACTGTTTCAATATTATTTTTTAAATCAACATGAACATTTTGCAATTCTATTATTTTTTTATTTATATTATTTTTCATTTATCAAAATTACTTTTTTACTATAGTAAATTAATTATCTATTTTAAAACAACCTAATAACTTCTTTAAGTTAAGATTATAATATGAGTTATATACTAAAATTATTTTTTGCAATTACTTTCATAATATTATTGATAATAAATACAGCATTATCAAAACCAATTAAAATTATTGTACTTGGTGATAGCTTGGTAGCTGGATATGGTTTATTAGAAAAAGATGGATTTGTAAGAAAATTAGAAGAAAAAACTCAAAATACTATAAATGATATTATTTTTTTTAATGGTGGAGTGTCTGGCGAAACTTCATCTGGCTTAAGAGCTAGATTAAATTGGGTTTTAGAGGATAAATTTGATGGTGTTATTGTCGCTATTGGAGCCAATGATGCCCTAAGAGGTATATCTCCTCAAATCACTAATAATAACATTGATATTATTTTAAAAAATTTAAAAACTTTAAATATACCTACAATGTTAATAGGAATGAAGGCTCCCAATAATCTTGGAGTAGAATATGTTAATTCTTTTAATGAAATATATCCAATTTTATCTAAAAAATATAAAACATATTTTTATCCTTTCTTTTTATCTGATGTGGCATTAGTACCTAAATTAAATCAACAAGATATGATCCATCCAAATAAACAAGGGGTAAATACAATCGTAAGGAAAATATTTCCTTATGTTTTAGAGTTTATTAATAGTTTAGAAAAAAGCTAACGTTTAAATATTAATAACTTTATTAATCTCCACAACCCTCTAAAAATCAAAGCTCTAAAAATAGAGTTATTTAATAAACGCTTGAAAAGCAAATTAATCTTTGAAAAATTTTTTATAAGAACAAACAATATAAAACATAATATAAATGAAAATATAACTATTTTAATCATCTAAAAACCAATAAAAAAATCAATTAAAAGTAACACTCATCTTACCTAAAATACCATAGTTAACAGTTACAGTATCACCTTCTTTTATTTCAATAGGCTTAGCACAAGTACCAGTTGAAACAATCATGCCTGCAAATAAAGTAATATTATTTTTAGACAATTCATTTACTAACCAAGTCAAAGCAATTCTTGGATCGCCTAAAACATTTGACCCTATTCCTTTATGACAACAATTATTTGAAGTTGAAATAGTAACTATATGTTTTGAAATATCTAAAGCTTTCCATTTATCAGGCATGGATGGTCCTATTACAAATTGATGTGCACAAGCATTATCAGCTATTAATTGCAATTCTCCTACCAAAGAAAAATTTTTAAAGCGTGAGTCAGGTATTTCTATTGAAGGATGCAAAGTTTCAACAGCTTGCATTACTTCTTCAAGATTATAGTCAGATTTCCTAGGTTTAAAAGTTCTTCCCATCTTAAAAGCAAATTCAGGCTCAGCAACTGCCATTTTATTTCCCTCAAAATTTAATTTATCTTTTGGAGTAAAAACCCTTTCTTTAAGAATTCTACCTGCTAAGGGACCTGAAACACCAATATGGTTTTGTCCTTCTATACTAGTTGCAGCAATCTTCCATCCTACTATTCCAAAATTACTTAATTTTTCATAATATTTTTGAATCTCATAAGCTTCTTTTCGTGTTTTTGGAGAAATATGATCAGGAAAATTTTCAATTTTTTCTCCATTTTGCCAACAATCCCAAATTAATTTAGCTGCATCCATAACTTTGAGTAACCTGTGTTAAATTTATTAATAATTATATAATTTATTCAAAATTTTAAAATTTAAATAAAAGAACCTATATGGATTTCTGCCAAATAGTTATATCCTGGGCTATAGGAGGCAATGGTATCTTACCACACATTTCAGCTATAATACCTCTATGGTAACCTCCATGGGTAATTAGATGAGTGATGATCATAAAACGTGCTAGCCTACTTTTATTTCCTCCAATCAATTCAAACTCTATAATTTCTTCTATTTCATCTTCATTTAGGTTAGAAACGTAATCTTTGATTTCATTTTCTGTTATTTTTTTTGCTTCCCAAAGATCAATCATATTTTCAAACAAAATTGTCTGTAAATTAGTAAAAACATGCTTTTCTTTTTTCATATTAGCTAACCATACTTTATCGATAACTAATAAATGATTTAAAGAATTACGGATACTATTCATGAAAGATTGACGCTGTTTATTAACTTCAACCTCAGGCAACTCAACTATAACCTTAAAAAATTGATTATTAGCCCAACTGTTATAATCTAAAAGTAAAAGGAAATAATTTTTATCTAGCATTCAACTTTCCGTTATTAAAAAATTTTTAAAAATTAAGCACACTATTTCTTCGTAACAAAATATATTTATTTATTATTTTTCATATTATTAAACAATAACTTAAATAAATTTTTTTTAGAGTTATTATTAATATTCCACCTTTTTTTTAAAAGTCTATATATTACAAAACACCCTATTCCACATATAAGATATAAAAAACCTAAGTAATCTTCCATTTTATTTTAATAATCCCAATTAAATTGTATACCATTTACAATTCAATCAATTAAAAGTTTGTTGTCAATATTTATAATTTTTTAATTCATTATCGCAATATTTACTATCTTTGAAAATTAATCTAATAGTGAGGGGGTGGTTTATCTTCTAGATTAGAAATTATTCCGGTATCATCTTGAAAAGATTGCAGTTCAAATTTTAATTTTTTAAATTGTAATTTTAATTCTATGATTTCTTTTTGTTGATTATATATTTCGTCACTCATTTGAGATAACTCAAGCTGTAGCAATGATATTTTTTCTTCAATTTTAATTTCAGTATCCATTTTTGAATTCTATCCATAAAAAGTATGCTATAAAGTTTATATGAAAATCATAGTCGCAATATTTTTATTTTTTTGTTTATTAAACATCGCAATGTATTCAATTTCCTTTTTTAATTTATCATAATATAGAAATTTTTTTACATTAACCAGTATATATTTGAGCTCTCATAGCCTCATATTTTATTAACGCAATTTCATCGTCTTAATAGCTAACACTTAATTAGATGACTTCCAGTCAGGGCCAAATAAACATAAGGCTAACCCAACCCCAGTTATGGTTAAACCAACGCTGACCGCATAAAAAATAATATCTATTGTCAAAGAAAAATGAAGTGCTAAATATGCAGTAATAGATACAATAGCAAATCTTAAAACACCAACACTAACTGGCAAAGCAATTTTGCCTGTTCCTTGACTTGCAAAGTATAAAGCTTGGCCAGCACCAAATAAGCAATAAAATGGAGCTACTATTGAAAGATAAAGAATTCCAAATTGTTTTGTTGAAAAATTAGCATTAAAATTATTTAGCCAAATTTCAGGAAAAACTGTAACTGTAAAACCAATTATACCAACCATAAGAAAAGATATAGCAGCCCCTGTCCAAGCAATCTTTCTTGCCCTTAAAAATTGTTTAGCTCCAATATTAACTCCAACTGAAGCAGTTAGCACAGAACCAATTCCAAAAACCAGAGGTGTCAGTATTATTTCTAATCTACTTCCTAATCCATAACCAGCAAGAGCTTCAATTCCATAATTACTTACTGTTCCAGTCACCACAGCAACAGTTCCAGCTATGGTAATGCTATTTATTAATCCACCACTCCCAACTTTCATTATATCTAAAAATGATTTCTTATTAATGAATTGAGGTACTAATCGAATTTGTGATTGTTTAAATTGTATATGAATAAACAAATATAAAGCCATTGTAACATGAGTAATTACCATAGCAATGGCAGGACCTAAAATACCAAATTTTGGAATTTCAAACCAACCTAAAGTAAGAGTTCCTGAGAGAAAGACCTGAACAAGTCCACCAAGGATTTGAACTCGTGCAGGAGTAATTACGTCACCTAAAGCTCTCAAAATAGCTGAAAATATATATACAAGCCATATAAAAACAGCCCCACCAAAAGCAATTTGTGCATATCTTACAGCACCATTTAAAACTTCATTTTCATTACTCATTAAATTAAAAATATATTTTGGAAAAAATCCCAGTAATATTGTAAAAATTAATGATATTATAATACCTATGACTATTGCATGCCATGCTGCAGTCTCTGCATTGGAATTTAAACCATTACCTAAAGACCTAGATATTGACGAGGTTGTTGCTCCTCCAATAGCACCAGCAGACATCATCTGCATTAAAGAAGTGAAGGGAAAGACTAAAGCTAAACTTGCAAGTGAAACAATTCCTAACTGACCGACAAAAAAAGCGTCTGCAAAAATAACTAATGTCATTGATGAAACACCAATAAAATTAGGAAATGAAAGCTTACAGACCATTTTTAAAATTGGCCCTTTTAGCATTACATTTAATCTTTCATTCATTTAAGAATTTCCTTCTAAAATAATCAAAAAATAATCATTTTAAAAATTTAATTTTTTATTTATTTAATCAGGTAAAGCTGGACACAAACCAAATGACTTTAATGTTTCAAAGGCCTTAAGAGTATGTTCAATACCTTTTTCAATAGAAATAGATGTATAAGGTTCTATATGCTCTCTTAAAGGAGTGTCATCTAAATCAGGTGGAAACGGCAGTGATTCACCTGAACAACTAATAGATGCATTAGGCTTAATTTTTTTTATTAAATCCAAACCTTTTTCTATAGTTTCACAAGTACCATTCAAATTAAATACATGAGATCCATTCATATCATTGGACACACAACTAATAAATGCTTGTGCAGCTTCACCAGCATAAAGCCAACTATATTTTCCCTTATAAGGAATGTCATAAGTTTTTTCCAATGCAGCGGCTTGTATAGCAATTGTGTTTTTTGAACTCATACCTTGATCACGTGCTAATCCATACACTATGTTTGGACGTATACCTATAGAAGGGACTTCCCAATCAGACCAGTACACAAAAGCTGTGTGTTCGTTAGCTAATTTATAAGCTCCATATAAAGTTTCTTTCCAAGGTCCCTTAGGAGGCATTCCTAGAGCAGCAACTGAGGATGCATAAACTGTTCTTTTGATATTTATTTCTCTAGCTATTTGTAAAATATTTATGGTTCCTTCAACATTTACTCTGGCACCTAAGGCAGGGTTAGCAGCACAGAAAGGTACTTGAAGTCCTGCTAAATGGATTATTGAACTTGGATTATATTTTTTTATAATTTGTTTAAGCTTAGTAAAATCAGTAATATCACATTTTTCCCATGTAATTTTTTTAGCTTCTTCACCCAAAAGAAGCTCTAATCTTGTTCTTTCTTCTGATAAGTCAATAGCAACACAAGGAACATTTGATCTATGCAAAATTGCAAGAATCCAACTACCAATGCATCCTCCAGCACCTGTAACAATAACAGGAGCATTAAAATTATTTTCTTTAATTAGAAGATCATTAGTTAAAAATTCTAGTGTCATTTTTGCCTCATAAAATTTTATTTTTAAAAAAAGTTTAAATTACCCTTTCATACTATTAATAATTAATAAATTAAATTCTATGAAATAATTTTAATAAATTTATCAATATCTGTTGCTAGTTCTCTAGGTTTTTCCATTGCTGCAAAGTGACCTCCAGATTTATGTTTTTCCCAACAACTTATTTTCTTATAATATTGAGATGCCAAGGAAATAGGTGGTGAAAAAATTTCTTTAGGAAACTCACTATATGCCATAGGAACTAATATGGGATTATCTGAACTGATAGGCCAATCGGATCTATGTCGGGCATAGTATGGCCAGAATGAAGCCCCAATACAACCAGTCAACCAATACAAAGTAATGTTAGCAAGCATCTTATCTAGATTAATTTTACTGAATAAGTCCCCATCATTATCAGTCCAGGAATAAAATTTTTCACTAATGTATGCACATAAAGCAACGGGCGAAGAATTCAAAGCATGAGCAAGCGTGAAAGGTTTTGTTCCTTGTATTTGTTGATATCCAGTTTCATAATGTATCCATTTCTTAAGTTTTTTATAATATCTTTCTTCTTGAACATTAGACGGACTTTTATGCAATCCTCTAGGTAATGGGAGCAAATTTAAATGAATTCCATAGATATTCACAGGATTTTTTGCAGCCATAATTGAAGCAATAAAAGCTCCTAAATCTCCCCCTTGTATAAAATATTTTTTATAATCAAGTATTTTCATTAATTTAATAAAGTTAAGTGCAATTTGATTTAAATCAATTGGTTTCTGATCTAATTCAAAGGAGTAACCAACATTTGGCAAAGAAGGAATAATTAGATCAAAAGCTTGGTGATCTTTTAAGTTATTATCATCTGGATTAGTTAAAAGAGGGATCAAATCAAAGAACTCAAAAATCGAACCCGGCCAACCATGAATTAATAATAATGGAATAGCATTTTTTTGGGGTGATTTAACATGTAAAAAATGAGTTGAAATACCATTAATTTTTATTTTAATTTGATTATATTTGTTAAGTTCTCTTTCTTGATCTTTCCATGAAAACTCATTTTTCCAATAATCAAGAATAAATTTTAAATTTTTGAAAGTTATCCCTGCATTTTTATTATAATCAGATCCCCAATCAAGTATTCGGCTATTTATTAAGGCCTTTTTTAAAATTACAAGATTTTTAGGATCTGTTTTAGATTCAAATGAATTCATATATCTTAACCTTTATCAAAGTAAAACACCTTATGGGCAAGCTAAAACTAATAAATATTTATATTAATAATATTAAACAATTTTATTATTAACAAGAATATTTTATTTTTGTAAACTATCCCTCCAAAAGGTAAACAAACCTGCCAAAACTATCATTAATGATCCAATTAATACTGGAATTTCTAAAACTTCATTAAAAACAATCATACCTATCAAAGAGACAAAAACTAACTGTAGATAATTAAAAGGTTGCAAAAGAGAAGCTTCGGAATATTGATAAGCTTTAATTACAAAATAATGAGCGCTAGTTCCTAAAAAACAAATCATTAAGATTAAAATCCAATCAGATTTTAATACATCTATATAAAAAAATGGGCCAACGAATGAAAGTATTATTGCTCCAGTTATTCCTGTATAAAAAAAGCTTGTTTCAGAGGTATCAAAATTAGAAACAAATCTAGTTAAAATCTGATAAACAGCGTAAGAAAGCGCACAAGCTAAAGCTAATATAGAAAGCGGGTCAAACACTTTCATACCTGGTCTCAATATAATCATAATTCCTATAAATCCAAATGCTATTGCAACTAACCTTTGCCAACCTACCTTCTCATTAAGAAAAATTATAGATAAAGCTGTTACCATTAAAGGTCCTACTGCAAAAATTGCAGAGGTTTCTATCAAACCTAATTTTAAAAAGCAGTAATGAGCAAAACACATTTGTATTGCTAACATTGATCCTCGAAAAGTTTGCAATAATCTATTTTTACTTTTAGATACAATTACAATAGATTTATTTTTATTAGAATTAATAAAAAATAAAAAGACTGCAAAAAACCAGTAACGAAACATATTAAGAGTTATAACATTATAAAATTCAGATAAATATTTTGTAATACCATTCATAATAGAAAAACATAATACTGCTGATACTATAAATAATATACCTGTTGTTTTATTTTTCAATTTCAACATTTATCAAATTCTAAAATTTAAGATGAATAAATAACCACAAAATGATTGTAACATGTACTTTTTATATTAAGATATGAATATGAAAAAATTTATTATTCAAAGTTTATCTGTTTTTTATTTTATTACTTTTAACGCTAATTTTACATTAGCTGAGAGTTTTGTTTATTCTGGAGGATGTTTTTGGTGTACTGAAGCTGACATGGAAAAGCTTGAGGGAGTAACTGAAGTTATAAGTGGTTTTACAGCTGGGACTTCAAAAGATCCCAAATATATTCCCGGAAAATGGGGCGACCATCGTGAAGCTGCAAAGGTTATTTACGACTCAAAAATAGTAACTTTTGAAAACCTAGTTAAACATGTGTTTAAAACTATAGACTTTGAAGATAATGACGGGCAATTTTGTGATAGAGGAAGATCTTATACTCCTGCAATTTATTATAAAAATAATAAAGAAAAAAGTATCATATTAAAATTAGCTCCTAAAACATCAATAGTACCTGTGGAAATTGAAACTAGATTTTATCCAGTTAGATTAGAGCATCAAGATTATTATAAAAAACAGAGTTATAAATATGAATATTATAGATTTCTATGTAGACGAGATCAAAGATTAGAAATTTTAAACAATTAAAACAAAAAATTAATATATTACTTTAAATTTACAGTTTCTCTTTTGCCTCTGGGATCAACCCATCCGACCAAACCATCACTTCTTTTATATATCATATTTAAACCACTGTGTTTTTTATTTCTAAACATTAAAGCAGTTGCGTTTCCATATTCCATTTTTTTAACAGCTTCAATGACACTTAATTCTTCAATTTCTGTATCAATTTCTGCAAAAATTAATGGCTCGTTTTTTGTTTCTTCTAATTGATTTGAAAAAGACGAGGCCTGGTCAATTATTTGGAATTGAGCTTTTAAGTCATTAAACTTATTTTTTTCTTCAGGTGTTTTATGACTTTTTATTTTTCTCTTATATCTTCTTAATTGTTTAGATAATTTTTCTATACCATCATTTAATGCAATCTTTGCAGTCTCTCCATTAGAATGTGATGTAAACTCCATTTTTTTATTAATATGAACAATAATATTAATTATAAATATCTTATTTTGTTTTGAAAGACTAACAATAGTGGAGGTAGAATTTTTAAAGTATTTTTCTACAGACTTATTTAATTCAAACTTTGCATAATCAGAAAAAGCATCACCAAGCTTCACCTGTTTTCCAAAAATTTTAAAAGTCATTAACTACTCCATTATCTTTATAATGAGATAATTATTAAGAAGTTTTGTCAATAGTTTTATTTAATTATAATTGATTAATAGATTAGAAATTTCTATCAAATTTTTATCTGGGTCTCTAATATATATTGATAATATTGGTCCTGTTGCTCCTGTTTTTTGGATAGGTCCATCTTCTATATCAATTTTATTTTTTTTGAATATTGTTAACCATTCTGAAACAGGTTTTTTACTTAAAAAACAGATATCAACTGCTCCAGGACAAGGATACTTTGCACAGGGTGAAAATGGATTTAAAACTTCATGTAAATTTATTTTTTGATTACCAAACTTTAATGATTTCCTTGTTGTGTTATCAGATGATGAATAAAACTCTATTAATTCCATTTTTAAAACATTTGTATAAAAATTAATTGATTTGTTAATATCCTCTACAGTTATTACAATATGATCTATTGAAAGTGACATG
>CAZWGZ010000001.1:21387-31931 GCA_964633395.1 uncultured Rhodobacterales bacterium | reverse complement strand
TAATTTAAATATAAGGTTTTATTAATGTCTTTTTTAAAAAAAAATGTTTTTCTTATTTTCTTATTTTTTCTATTCTACCCATTCAACCTTTTAGCAAGCAATCCATTTATACCTTCGGCTGGATTTAATTGTAGTGATGATAATAATCAATTTGAGTTTCTTTTTGATAGATCAATAAATATGGATAATCCTACTGTTTATAGAAGAGTGAATGGATCATTTAGAGAAATAGGAAATGTGATAGCTGAAAAACAGGGTGCTTATGCAATTTGGGAAGATAAAGATTTTTTTAGAACAACAGATTTTGTATGGATTATCGATAAAGTAACTTCAAAATTATCTTCAAGCGTTTTAAGTGTTGGTTTAGGGATAGAAAATTTGGCTAAAATCCCAAAACCAATGACATGTATGCAAAAAATATTTTATTATTAAGTAAATTAATATGAGTATAAATATAAATTTCTAGAATTTTTCATCACATTTACTTTGACTTAATTAAACATAAGTAATAAGAAATGAACATCTTATATAACATTAAAAAATAATAACTAGTTAATATGGTCGCGTAGCTCAGCTGGATAGAGCAACTGCCTTCTAAGCAGTAGGTCAGAGGTTCGAATCCTCTCGCGATCACCATTATGTGCACACTTATAAGGATAAGATAATGTTTGGTTTAGGTTTTATTAAAGGTACAATTCTAACTTTAACTGCTGGAATTATTGCAGGGCTTGTTATTAAAAAAGTTTGTAAATCAAAGAAAGATAAAAGTCAGAACTTAAATAATAATTTAGAGGATACTATCCAAGACATTGCAAATACTGAAGCTGAAATTAACAATTAAAGTTTTAGAATATGCTCTTATTTAATTTATATTAATGTATTCCAATTTGCATACCATTTTTTAAATAAATTGTATTGTTTTTTTGCATAATTCATCTGGCTATCAGTTAGTTTGTCAGAAGGATTAAAATGTAACGAATAAGCTTGATCACCATTTAAAACCATCAAGTATTTATAATATAGAACTAAATCTGGTCCCTCGTCAAAAGAAGATAAAACACCAAGTGCTTCTTCAAGTTCTTTCGCTTTTATTCTCGCTACAGGGTCACCTTGCTCAGCTTTTTTGCACAATGAAACTAAATGTAACACTTCTGTTGGAAAGGCGTTTCCAACACCTGTAATCGCTCCAACGGCTCCACAATTTACGTATCCGTGATACACAGTGGTGTCAACTCCAATCATTAATGCAATATTATCATCTTTTGATGTTATATTCTCTGCTGCATAAGTTAAATCCTTAGCTCCACCAAATTCTTTAAAGCCTACTAGATTAGAAAATTCTTTTCTTAAATCAAAGAAGAGATCTGCTCGAGTTGAAAATCCATAATAATGACTGTTATAAATAACTGCAGGAAGTTTAGGTGCAGCATTAAGTATGGATGCAAAATGTGACCTTTGAGCTATTAATGAAGGTCCACGAGACAGAACTCTGGGGATAATCATTAAGCCTAATGCTCCAACTTCTTGAGCATGTTTAGCATGAGCTGTTGCTTTATTTGAATTGATTGCACCTGTTCCAACAATTGTAGGAATTCCAGCTTTAACAAGTCTTGCAACACCTTCTTGTCGTTCTTCGTCAGAAAGTAGCGGCCAATCACCCATAGATCCACAATATATAACAGCAGACATACCTGCTTCAATTAATTCTTTACCTTTGATAACCAGCAAATCAAAATTGGGGGTTAAGTCTTCATTGCACGGTGTCATTAATGCAGGCATACAACCTTGAAAGATATTGTTCATTTAAGTAATCCTTTTTATTTGACTAATGAACTTGTTAAATTATATATAGAATTATTTCAAGTCTTATAAATTGAAATAATTAACCATTTATTGAATAACCGCCATCAACTGGTATTGCCGTACCTGAAACAAAATTTGATCCTTCACTAGATAAAAAAACTGCAATCCCTTCAAGATCATCTGGATTTCCCCATCTTCCAACAGGGGTTCGTTCTTCAACTCTTTTTTGTAACTCAGGGATATCAACTCTTGCCTGTTGAGTTAATTTAGTATCAATATAACCTGGTAAAACAGCGTTAACTTGAATGTTATCTTTAGCCCAAGAATTAGCTAAACTCTTTGTTAGCTGTACAACACCACCTTTACTAGCTGAATAAGCACTTCCAAGCGGTGCTCCAAACAAAGAATGCATTGAACCTATATTAATTATTTTACCCCCACCTTCAGATTTAAAGTGAGAAAAGGAAGCTTTAGAACAAATAAACATACTAATTAGATTTGTATCAATAATAGATTTCCATTCATCTAATTTATAATCTTCAGGTCTTTTTCTAATATTAGTACCAGCATTATTAATTAAAATATTTAATTTACCAAAATGAGCAATAGATTTTTCAATCATTTCATCACATGAATTTTCGTTAGTCACTTCAACCTTTAACGATATACAATCAATACCCAAGCTTGTAAGTTTATCAATAGATTCACTGTTCTTACTTTCATTTCTTCCAGCGATTATAATTTTAGCACCTGCTTCACCTAATGCCTTTGCCATTGATAGACCTATCCCACCGTTACCTCCTGTAACAAGAGCCACTTTTCCAGTTAAATTAAAAAGTTTCATTTTAATATATCCCTTTCTTTGTTCACCAATTTTCTTTTGAAGTTCTAATATCTAATTCAAAAGACCAAGCATTTTGATTTTGATTATATAAAAACATATATGCGTCAGTTACACTTTCTATATTCATTAATTTTCCATCATGAACTCTTTGATCAAAGTCAGAAAGTCGGTTTTTAATTTTATCACCCGCTAACCCACCATCAATTATTACATGCCCAACGTGAATTGATTGTTCAGCATACTCTTTAGCAATTGCTTGAGCTAAATTTCTTAAAGCTCCTTTAGCCGAGTTAAATGCACCAAAATTAGCTTTGCCTCTTAATGATGCACTTGCACCAGTAAAAATAAGGGTTCCATGTGTTTTTTCATTCAAAAAAGATTTTATAACTTCTCTTGAAAAGAGAAACCCTCCAAAACAACAGGTTTCCCAGCTTTCTTTAAAGTAACTAGCATCCATATCAATAATTTTACCAGGCCTGTTATTACCAACATTATAAATTGCAAAATCTAATCCAGCTCCAACATTGTCCATCATAGATTTAACTTGATTTTCTTTTGTTGTGTCAACTACTAAAGCATGGGCTTTATTACCGTCTTTTATTATACTCTCTACTACTAAATCAAGAGAAGATTGAGTTCTTCCAGCAACAAAAACCTCAAAATTATTTTTAGCGATTTTTTTACATAATTGAGCCCCAAGTCCATTTAGAGGGCCAACACCAATAACTAATGCTTTTTTCATTTTATATCCTCTTAAATATTCTAGTCGCTAATCAAGATAGGAATTAACTCTATTCAAAATAACATTCAACCTTATTTTAAGATCTAAAAATTGATTTTTAAGGTTATTATTTTGATCTTTAAGTTTTTTAATTTTAGCTTTTAATAAACTATTATTTAAGTCATTATTTATAGGTTTTCTAATACTGAGATCTGCTTTACAAGAATTGTAAATAGTTATTTCTTTTGCAGAAGTTCCATTTAAAATACATTCATGCGCTAAACTATTTGAAGAAATCAAAATTAGAATTAAAAAATAAAAAAACTTCATATTGTTACTTTTTGTAAAATAAATTAATATTTATATAATTGCATAGTTAATAAGCAAATAACAAACAATTTTTGGTTTCTCAATGACTTTTATTCTTAACCAATATCTAAAAAGCTTTGTAGGTTTTGATGATATTTTTAACGAAATTAATAAAACTTCATTAAATAATAACAGTTCAAATGTAGCATTTGATATTATAAGGTTTGATAATAATAAATATCAAATTAATATTGCTTTAGCTGGTGTTACTTTTGATCAGATTTCTATAAATTTATTAAATGATTTTCTCCATGTAGATATAAATGAAAAAATGGATAATAAATCGATCGAAATAATACATAAAGGAATTCATTCAAAAACAATCAAACAAAGCTTTAGATTAGAACCAAATATAGAAGTAGAAGAAGCAGAATTAAGAGATGGCATTCTTAAAATTAAATTGTATAAAAAAGATCTAGGAAATAAAATAAAGAGAACAATTCAGATTAGAGAAATTTAATTAATAATAGGTTATTAAATTAATTAGCCCTTATTACTTTGTATTAATTTCAATTTTTGAATAAATAAATCGCCGTATCTTTTAAGTTTTTTTTCACCAACACCATTTATACGTGAAAATTCATATAAGTCTTTTGGTTTATGAATGCTTATTTCAGTAAGAGTAGCATCAGAAAAAATTAAATACGCTGGAAGCTTTTGATCTTTTGCTAATTCAAATCTTAATTTCTTAAACTCATTAAATATTATTAAATCTAATTCATTAAATTTTTCTTGATTGATATTTTTATTTTTGGAAACAATAGATTTTTTTGAAGATTCTTTTACATTAGCATTATACTTTTCATTACCTTTTAAAACTTCCATCCCCTCTTTAGTGATTTTCAATCCACCAAAACGTTCTAGATCTATCATTATATGTCCAGAAGCAATCAATTGTCTTATTAGGCCTTGCCAAAAAGGTTTAGGTTTTTCCTTACCAACACCAAATGTTGGCAATAAATGATGCTGTCTATCTATAATTTTTTGGTTAGAACTTCCAATTACTATATCTATTATATGAACAGTTCCAAAGTTTTGACCTGTTCTAATTATTGCAGACATTAACATTTGAGAAAAAATAGTTACATCAGATAGAACTGGAGGATTTAGACAATTATCACAATTATCACATTTAACAAGATCATCATCAAAATATGATAACAAAGCTTTTCTTCTACATCCTGAAGATTCACAATAAGCTAATAGAGAATCTAGTCTTTTATTTTCACGTAATTTATATTCAAATTCATCATTACTTTGTTCGATCATTTTACGCCTGATTATTAAGTCATTTAGGCCATAAATTAATAACGTATCAGCGCTTAAACCATCTCTTCCAGCCCTTCCAATCTCTTGATAAAAAGCTTCCATACTTCCCGGTAAATTTAAGTGAACAACGTATCTAATATCAGATTTATCAATACCCATTCCAAAAGCAATTGTTGCAACAATTATAGTTTTTTCGTCAGTCATAAACTTTTCTTGGTTTTGCCTTAAATACTCTGCATCATGGCCAGCATGATAAGGTAAAGCATTAAAACCTGACTTATTTAAATAACTTGTAACCTCATCAGTGCCTTTCCTAGATAGACAATAAATTATTCCACTATATTCAATTCTTGGTAACAAAAAATCCAATAATTGTTTTTTCCAATTTACTTTTTGTTCGACCGCCAAAAATAAGTTAGGTCTATCAAAGCCTTTTACAATTATTTTTGCTTGTCCATCCGTTAATTTATTTGATATGTCATTTCTAGTTGCCTGATCTGCCGTTGCTGTAAAAGCTGAAATAATAGACTGAGGAAATATATTTTTTAATAAAGATAATCTTTCATATTCAGGCCTAAAAGAAGATCCCCATTTTGATATACAATGAGCTTCATCAATAACAATCATATCTATTTTTAACTTTTGGAGGGAGTTTAGCATATTATCTGCCATCAAACGCTCAGGAGACATATAAATAACTTTACCTTCATCTGACTGAAATTTTCTAAAAGCTTTTTTATTATCATCAACGCTTAAGTTAGAATGTAATTTTTCCACAGGTATTCCTAATAAATTCAAACCATCCACTTGATCATTAATTAAAGATATTAAAGGAGATATAACTATTGTTTTATTTTCAAAAACTAAGGACGGTAATTGGTAACATAAAGATTTACCTGAACCTGTTGGCATAACTGCTATTATGTCTTCTTTATTTAAGATAGAATCTATTATTTCTTCTTGGCCATCTCTATAATCTGAGAAACCAAAAATATTATTTAAATTGTTTTTAGCTTTTGTCTTAAGCTTTTCAATTGTTGAAATATTCATATATATATAAATTTACTATGTAAGAGATGTTATTAAACAAAAAATTAATTCTATTGTTTTAATATAGATGTAATTTAAATAATATGATAAAATTAATTATATATAATTTTAGGACAGATAATTATGAATCATATGATAGATGCAAGTAAATTAAGAAGTCAGATAAGTGATCAGGAATGGCAACTTAGATTAGAATTAGCAGCTACTTATAGACTTATTGCTCTATACGGTTGGGATGATTTAATATATACGCATGTTTCCTTAAGAATACCTGGGCCTGAACACCATTTTCTTATTAACCCTTATGGGATGATGTTTGATGAAATAACTGCATCTAGTTTAGTTAAAATTAATTTAGATGGAAAAGCTGTAATAGATACCCCTTATGAGGTTAACCCTGCTGGATTTACTATTCATAGTGCTATTCATTCAGCTAGAGATGATGCCCAGTGCGTGCTTCACTTACACACAGGTGATGGTGTTGCCGTTTCAATTCAAAAAGATGGATTATTGCCAATTAGTCAAACCTCAATGTTAATACATCCTCACGTAGCTTACCATGACTATGAAGGACTTGCTTTAGATCATACTGAGCGTGAAAGATTAATTGCAGATATAGGTGATAAAAATTTATATATACTCAGAAACCATGGAACATTATCAGTTGGACAAACTTGTGGGATTGCGTTTATGGGAATATACTTTCTTGAAAGAGCATGCACTTCCCAAATAAGAGCTCAAGCTGCAGGAAATATTAATATTCCATCAAATGAAGCTATTAAAACTACTCAAGAACAATCAATTGGGATGTTTGATCTTGGAAGTGATAGACTAGCTTGGCCAGCATTATTAAGAAAGCTAGATAGAGAGTCACCTGATTATAAAAATTAAATATTAGAAAGCAGACTTAGCTCCTCCAGTTTTTTGTGTTGTAAAAATAGAACTATAATCTTGGGCTGGAGGAAGAGGCAAAACTACTGGCACATTTTCCATTCTAGGCTGATAGTTTACTTGTCCACAAACCATTTGATTTTCCATTTGTGAACATAGATCTACTGGATTTACATTTTTAAGATACGCCCCTACTCCAACCAACGGCCAAGCATCAGCAGAATTGCATTCGTAAAAGAGCATTAATCTATCTTTATCACTGTTATTAGGAGCTGAACCATGCAAAGTTCTTGCATGATGTATTGTCATAGATCTTGCTTTACCTGTTAAAGTTATAGCTTTATTAATATCAAAATCTTTATCATCAGGGTTTATAGCTCCACAAAAAACTCCATTATTATTATGGCTTAAAACAGGTCCTTTATGACTTTCAGGAATTACCATTAAAGGACCATTATCTATAGTAACGTCATTTAACATCAAGCCTAAAGCTAAAACATTATCGTTTGTGTGAGGATAAAAAGCCCAATCTTGATGCCACTCTACTGCTGAACCTCCGCCTGGAGCCTTAGTATTTAATTTACTAGTTTTAAGAGATATATCTTGTCCAAGCAAATCAATTAAAACATTTTGAATTTTTGAATTTTTTATTATATCCCAAAAAAATTTAGTATGTTGGTGAGGTTGTTTAACTCTTTTTAATCTGGGATTTGTTGAAGAATGGCCATCTTCCAAGTCATAAATATTATCATTTTCAGTGATATTTTTAGAAGTTTCAAAAAAATTATTCACTAAACTTAACATTTCATCAAGTTGCTTTTGAGAAATAACATCTTCTACTAAAAGATAACCTTGATCATTATAAAATTCAACTTCGTCTTTGGATAACACCATTAAAATCTCCCATTAAGAAATTAAACATATATATTTTGTTGTTTAAAATAACAATTATTAATATGTTAATCAAATAACATTCAAGAGCAACCAGAAATGAATAATAATTTAATAAACCTTGATAGTCGTCAAGCATGGTTAAGACTAAGCTTAATCTTTGTTATGAGTGTACTTGGAACAGCTGGAATGTGGTCAGTTGTTATGATCATGCCTAGTATACAAAATGAATTTGGGCTTGATAGAGCTGCATCTACTTATCCTTATGTGACAACAATGCTAGGATATGGAATTGGAAATGTCGTTATTGGCAGAATGTTAGATAAAATAGGTATTAGAAAACCCATCATTTTTGCTTTAACATTATTAATTTTTTCTTATTTAGTATCAATTTTAGCAAAAAATATATTTTGGTTATCCTTTATTCAGTTTTTTTTAGGCTTTTCTGCTGCAGCATTTTTTGGGCCAATGATGGCGGATATTTCTAAATACTTTAATAAAAGAAAAGGTTTAGCTGTCTCTTTAGTTGCTAGTGGTCAGCATTTATGTGGAGCAATGTGGCCTTTCTTAATTAAAGGGTTTCTTTTGGAAGATGACTGGAGAAACGCACATCTATTTATTGCATTAATTTGTGCTATTTTTATCCCAATTCTATTTTATTTCATTGGTAATAAAACGCCTGAATTTTATAATGAAAAAAAAAATAATCTAGAAAACAAATATCAAAGTGTAAATTTCAAATTACCTATAAGTAATAAAAGAATACAAACATTACTTATGCTAGCTGGAATATTTTGTTGCGTTGCAATGTCAATGCCTCAAGTTCACATTGTCCCTTTATGCATTGATAGTGGGTTTGGTTTAACAGTTGGAACTGAAATTTTATCATTAATGCTTTTTGCTGCTGTTACTAGTAGAATAATATTTGGTTTTCTTTCTGATAAAATTGGGCCTATTCAAACTTTACTTTTGAGTTCTTCTTTACAAGCCGTTTCTTTATCAATGTTTTTACCATTTGATAGTCAATTATCTTTATATATAGTCGCTATATTCTTTGGTTTATCTCAAGGAGGCATTGTACCTATATATGCTGTAATAATAAGTAAATTTTTACCTGCAGAAGAAGTTGCTGAAAGAGTTGGACTTTTAATTTTTTCAACAGTAATCGGTATGTCTTTAGGTGGATGGCTATCTGGGGAGATATATGATTATACTAATTCATATAGCTTAGCTTTCTTAAATGGAATTTTTTGGAATATAATAAATTTAATAATTATGGTTTATTTGTTTTTTATATATCTAAAAGCAAAAAAAAACTATGGTGATTAAATGAATTCAGAACAATTAATGCTTTATTTATGGGACAAGTATTTAGTTACCAAAGATATAAAATACTTAGCTGAAGCTTGTGAAAAAGCTCCTTTTTTTGGTCAAAAAAAAATGGGGAAAGAAATAGGAAAAATTTTAAGAAACATCAAATGATGATTAATACAAGAGAAATATTAAATTTTTGGTTTGAAGAATGCACTCCTAAAATGTGGTTTATAAAAAACTCAGATTTTGATGATTTAATTAAAACTAGATTTTCTAAATCAATAGAATTGAGTGTGGATATTCCTTTTGATAGTATCCCTGTTTCTATAGAGACTTATCTTGCTCATATAATTGTGTTAGATCAATTTACTAGAAACATATATCGTAACAATTACAAATCTTTTATGGGTGACAAAAAAGCTTTGGAAATATCTAAAAATTCAATATCTAATGATTTTATTACTAATTCAAATTATTATTATAATAGTTTTTTTTTAATGCCCTTAATGCATAGTGAGAATATATTAGATCATGAATTAGGAATACCTTTATTTAAAAAATATACTAATGAAAATACATATAAATTTGCGATAAAACATAAACAAATAATAAAAAAATTTGGAAGATTTCCTCATCGTAATATAATGTTAAGTAGAAAATCAACAGATGAAGAGATATATTTTTTAAAGTTACCGGGAAGTAGATTTTAAAAATGAATCATCAACTTAAAAGTATTAAAATTAGTTCTAATCCGTCAATTTCAGTTGATTATTCAGGTGAAGGAGAAATGATCGTATTTCTTCATGGCATAGGTGGTAATAAAAAAAATTGGGACGAGAGTATTCAATTCTTCTCAAAAAAATTTTTATCCGTTGCATGGGATACTCGTGGTTACGGTGAAAGTGACGATTATATCGGGAGTTTAAATTTTCAAGATGTTTTAGACGATCTTAAAAAAGTATTAAAATATTTTAATAAAGACAAAGCCCATATTGTTGGACTTTCGATGGGAGGACAAATTGCAACACTGTTTTATGAAAAATTTCCAGAATTAGTTAAATCATTAATATTATGTGATACACATTTTGGATTATCAAATCTAAGTTCGCAAGAAATAGAAAAATTTATAAATTTAAGAAAAGAGCCTCTTTTACAAGGGAAAGAACTTGTAGACATAGCACCAATTGTAGCTTCAACATTAATAGGCGATATGAATAATAAAACAGCCTATGATAAGCTAGTGAAATCAATGTCAATTCTTCATAAAAATAGTTATCTTAAAACAATTGAAGCCTCAATGAAAACTGAACATAGACATGTTTTTGAAACAATAAATATACCTACTTTAATTATGGTAGGTGAACTTGATACTCTGACACCACCTTCTATGGC
>CAZWGZ010000001.1:12209-21287 GCA_964633395.1 uncultured Rhodobacterales bacterium | reverse complement strand
GATGATCAATCTAAATATTATGCAATATACCTAAGAAAGGTTTCAAATGAATAAATATATCTCAACACAATCAAGAAGAAGTTTTATCTTTACACCAGGTCTAAAGCCAGAAATGTTTCCAAAAGCTCTTAAATCAGGAACTGATATGGTGTGTATTGAATTAGAAGATGGAATAGCTCCCAAAGATAAAGAACTTGCAAGAAAACTAGCTATGAAAATTTTTGATTCCAAACAAGAAAACGATGGTGTTGAAAGAATATTGAGAGTTAATTGCTTAAGAGAACAATTTGGCATTGAAGACATACAAGCAATTTTAAAAACTTCTAACCCACCACCAGCTTTGATGTTACCAAAAGTTAAAACTGCTCAAGAAGTTGTTCTATTAGATGATTTACTGACTGAAAAAGAACATAAAACCAGACTTCACATTATAATCGAAACAAATGAAGGACTTGAAAACGCATATCAAATTGCAAATTGCAGTAATAGAATAGATGCTCTTTTTTTTGGAGGTGTCGATATGTCAGCGGAATTACGTTGTGAAAACAAATGGGAACCGCTTTTATATGCAAGATCTCGAATTGTTCATGCCGCAGCATCAGCTGGAATAGATGCAATTGACGTACCCTATTTAGACTTAGAAGATCCGAATGGAATGAAAATTGAAGCGCAAAAAGCTAAAGAACTCGGTTTTAGTGGGAAAGGTTCTATACATCCAAAACAAATACCTATTTTAAATGAAGTCTTTACACCAACAGATCAAGAAATTGAAAAAGCAAAAAAAATTACATCAACTTTTGAAAATGCGAATACAGGTCTAGTTGTTATAAACGGTAAGTTGATTGAAAAACCTGTTTTGAGAGAGATGTATAGAATTTTAGCTATAGCAGAGAGAGTTCAATTTAATAAGAGGCTTAATTAACTTTTGGATAAATTGTTTGATAACTTTTGAAATACAAAAGCTAAATTATTAGCAGGCATTTTAACTGTATTTAAATGTGTAAGCCCTATTTTTAATAAATAATTTTTTATCTCTTTATCATTCTTATATCCTAAGGTGGGATCGTTTTCTAAAATATTTTTATGAAATTTTATATCACCCTTACTTGTGAGTTTACCATCACGCATAAAAGGACCATAAATTATTAATATTCCATCTAAGGCTAGAGATTGGAAAGTTTCATTTATTAAAGTTTTTGTTTTTTCCCAACTAATCAAATGTAATAGATTAATTAATAATATAAAATTTTGATTAGGATAATTTAAAGACCACCCTACTTGAGTCGCATCTAAATAACGAGCTGGTTTTATATTTCTATGAATATTATCTTTTGTCCTATGATCAATACTAATTATACGTTTTTGATCCACGTCAGTCGGTTGCCAAATATAATTTGGTAACGAAGAAGCAAGTTGGACAATATGTTGACCACTACCACTAGCAATTTCTAAAGATTTTCCGCTTTCAATCAAGGTTTTTGAAACAAGGTTAACTATATGTAGCATATTTTTTTCTGCTGAAGGTGATATTATAAGTTCATTTTCTTGAATAATTTTTTCACCTGAAAACTTCTTAAAAACCTTGCCATAGATCATTTTTTTATTTCCAATAAATTATTTATTTTAATCAATTACATTATTAAAAGCCTAATAGCTAAAGCAACTAATATAAACTGAAATATAATAGTAAAAAATTTATTACTTATTCTATTTAAAAATATTTGACCAATTCTACTTCCAATTAATGTAGCAGGAATAATCATAATAAAAGTATATATGTATTCAAAAAATGAAAATCCAATTAATGTAAAACCAATAATTTTTAATAAATTTCCAATTAATCCAAAATATCCTAAAGTCCCAACAATTGATTTTTTTTCAGTAATACTTTGCCTAAGTATGACGGCTAAAAGCGGGGCAATAACGCCTACCAATATATTTAATATACCAGTAAAAAATCCAATCACATAATAAATATTAGAAGGGATTTTTATATTTTTAAACATTCTAATATTTTGAAGTCCAATTGCAATTAATATAAAAATTCCTATTAAATTTTTAATCTCATTTGCATCTATACTTTGAAATATTTTTAAACCTAAATAAACACCAAAAGGTAATAACAATGAAAATTTGAAAATTATCTTCCAATTCACATATTTCCTTAGCAACCATACTCTTGTTAAATTAGAACTCAATTGAATTACGCCATGGACTGGAATTGCTTCAGCTGGGTTCATAAACTGCAGCATAGCAGCTAATAAAACAGTGCCGCCTCCTGCACCAGCTATAGATGTCATCATAGCTGTAAAAAAAGATAACACAGTCAAAAGAATATTATCTGATAATGATATTGCTAACATTTAGAACACATAAATTAAAAAAAGATTAATTATTAAATTTTTATTTAATAACTTATAACTTTATTTTAAATATGCATAACTATAAACATTACTTTTAATAATTGAGAAGATAAATTTTAATTGGAGAAAAGTAATAATATTGTAAGACGATCAATTAATAATAAATTGAATATAATAGTTAATATTTTTAATAAGAAAGATAATAACTATAGAATTTAACAATTTAAGTGATATCTCTGCAATATAAAAGGATATTATAAAATTGAATATTTATGTGATGATTTTTATTTAATTAAAGAAGAAGTATATGAGACTAATGAAATTAAAGTTATATGGTTAAATAATGTAAAATGAAAATCGTAAGTTTACTCCCTGCAGCATCAGAAATATTAGTTGACCTAGGTCTTTTAGATGAAATTGTTGCAGTTAGTCATGAGTGTAATTATCCCAAAAATTTAAAAACCAAGTTCCAAATAACATCAAGTAATATCCCTGATAATTTGGAGCAAAGTGCAATAGATTTAATAGTTACTAATGCTATAAAAAATCACATTCCTCTTTATGATATAAATACAGATAAACTAAGAGACATTAATCCAGATATAATTGTTACACAGGGTTTATGCGACGTTTGTTCAATTTCTGAAAATCAAATTGAAGCAACACTTAAAAATAAGAGATGCACACTATCTTCAAAAACAAAAGTTATTTCATTAAATGGCACATCATTTAATGAAATTTGTTCAGATATTTTAAAATTAGGTAAACTTATAAACAAAGAGGAAATTGCAAAAGATCTAGTTAGTAACGCAAGAAAAACAAAACTTCAAATAAGTACAATTAATACTAATAAAAGTATTCTTCTTCTTGAATGGATTGACCCATATTTTAGCGCAGGCCATTGGATTCCTGAACAAATTGAAATGGCTGGATTTAAATCAGCCATTGGTAAAAAAGGAGAAAAGTCTAAGAAAATTACTATTGAGGAAATAATTAAATCAGACCCTGATTTCATTGGATTAATATGTTGTGGTTACAATCTCAATGAAAATAAATCTTTTGCAAATCAAGTATATAATGACAAAAGAATAAATCATTTAACTGCTATTAAAAATCAACAAATTTTTGCATTTGATTCAGATTCTTATTTTAGCAGACCTTCTTTAAGAGTTTTAGAAGGTGCAATGCAGCTAAGAAATGCAATCACAAATAATGACAATCGCTTTCATTGTAAAAGATATTAAGTTTTATAAATAATCGGGAATTCACTTCCCGTTAATAGATCGCCAGACTGTAATTTAACATTTTCAAAAGGAGGAGATCCTTTTCCTTTTCTATCAATAAAGATAGCATCATCTCCCACAACTCTAGCTGAAAAAACTCTTCGTCTAAGTTTTTTATTTACATTTTCAGATGCTCCATGGAGAGTTCTAAAATCAAAAGCAACTGCATCACCAGCTTTTATATCCCAACTCAAAATTTTATATTTATTTCTATTAGAGTTAATATCTGGAACATCTTTTGAATGATCATTCTCATAAAGATCATTTCCATTAAATCTTTTGGGTTTGTGTAAGATGTTTGTCAAATGAGAGCCCGCAACGCATTCTAAACATCCATCTTTAGAAATATCATCTAACGCAATCCAAAAACTAACAGATTGTTTTCCATCAACACAATAATATGGTTTATCTTGATGCCAAGGAGTAATAATAGAAGAACCAGGTTCTTTGACTAATACATGATCATGAAAGAAACGAGCCTTATTAGAGTTCATTAATTTAGCTGAATAGAAACCTAAAGAAGAATTAAAAATAAAGTTCTTGAATTCAGGTATTCTATCCCAGTTTACTAAATCTTGAAAAAAAGGAGCAGAGCCATCTTCAGGAACATAAGATCTTTCACGAATGCTAGGACTTGCAATAAGCTTATCAACTCCTAATCTTAATTCATCTAACCAATCTAAAAATATTCCTTTGCATAAAACCGCACCATCTCTAGAAAAGTTTTCTATTGTTTTATTATCTATAAACTCCATCCCATTCTTCCACTGGTTGTAATTTTCCATCTTTACCTAATTTAGGTCTATTTTTAGTGAATGTGTTTTCAGAACCAACAACACCATAATCCATATAGCCAAGCCTTACTAAGGGTCTTGCAGCAGCTGCATTAAACAAGCCATTTTCTATAAATTTATCATTAATATAAATACCAACAACTTGTCCAAATATCACATAATTACCAGTACCTTTTTCTCTATCTACATTAGGAAGATCTATTGTTTTCCAATGTCTGCATTCGAGAGCCGCTGCAGCCTCAGAAACGAAAGGAGCTGAAACAAATTTTCCTATTTTAGGTTTTAAACCAGCCAACTCAAACTCATCAACATCTGAACCAGCTTGAACAGAGCTTCCATTCATGTGATCAAACAAGTCTTCAGTCGCTAATGAAACAGTGAAATCTCCAGTTTCTTCAATATTTTTAACTGAATCTTTAATGTCTACAGAAGAAAACATTACAAAATGAGGTTTGTCTGCAATTGCGTTAAAATAACTGTAAGGAGCTAAATTTTTTACTCCGGCTTTAGAAACACTTCCTATCCATCCTATTGGCCTTGGCGCAACAATAGCTTTAAATGGATCATGAGGTAAACCATGTTTATTTTCTATACTGTCATAATGCATTTTTAATCCTGAATTATTTATTTTAATTTAAAGTTTTTTTATTTTTCTTTTCATTATAATGCTCTAGCTTTTTTATATTCTTCTTCAGTTAAAGAATATCAACCAATACAATTACCTGTTGGAGAACGTTCACAACCACATTTTGATGCTTCACTCATTTTATTTCCTATCTGCTTTTTAATTGTATAAAGAAATTAATTAATTTTATATAAATAATTGAAGTTATTTTTATATACAAGATATATCAGAGTTAATAACATTATTAAAAAAAAACCAAGGATAAAAATGAACGATAAAAAAATTAAGAGTATAGGCTTTATTGGATTGGGCGTAATGGGAAGCTCTATGAGTAAAAATCTATTAAAAAACAAGAATTGGAAAGTTTTTATAAAAGATTTAGATTATGAAAAAGAAAAAGAATTAGAAAGCTATGGAGCTTCAATAGCTCTTGATTTAGAGGATATATTTAATAAATCTGATGTAATAATTACATGCTTACCTGGAGGTGATTTTGTAAAAGATCTTTACTTTGGAAAAAGTAATTTGATTTCAGCGGTTAAATCTAATCAATACATTATAGATATGTCTACTTCTCAGCCAGATTTAATGGTTGAATTAGAAAAAAAAATCAATGGACAAGGTTCTTTTTTTGCTGACGCTCCTATAGCAAGAACTAGACAGGCTGCGGTGGATGGAACTCTTGCTATAATGGTTGGATCAGAATTACAAACTTATAAAATAATTCTACCCATTCTTAAATATATGGGAAAAGATATAATGCATTGTGGTAAAGTAGGCTCTGGTCAATTAACAAAAATAATGAATAATATGATCCTTTTTGAAACTGTAGTTGCCTTAAGTGAAGCTGCAACGATAACAGAAAAATATGGTATGAAAGTAGAAACTTTATTTGAAAATATTACAAAATGTTCAGGTGATAGCTTTGCTCTTAGAAATCATGGACTAAAAAGTATAGCCAAAGAAAATTATCCCTCACCTGCTTTTTCAACAGAGTACGCATTAAAAGATTTATCTTATGCTCTAGAATTAGGAAAAAAGCATAATGTGAACCTTCCTGGAGCAGAGACAGCTGAACTTTTACTTAGAAAAAGCATTGAGAATGGTGATAAGGATTTATATTTTCCAGTAATAAAAAGAAATTTAAGTTAAAGCTATCCCCTACCAACATAAGGCATTTTATTTGCCATTACGGTCATAGTCGGGACATTTACAGTAACAGGTAATTTAACCATGTATAAAACAGCTTCTGCTATGTGAATAGAGTCTATTACTGGTTCAATTTCCATTTTTCCAGTGGCTTGAGGTACACCTTCCTTCATTCTTGCAGTCATTGGTGTTTCAGCATTACCAATATCAATCTGGCTACAAGCTATATCATACTTTCTTCCATCTAATGAGATGGTTTTGGTCATCCCTGTGACGGCATGTTTTGTTGCTGTATATGGAATTGAACCTGGCCTAGGTGTAACCGAAGAAACGCTACCATTATTTATTATTCTACCACCTTGAGGAGTTTGTTTTCTCATCAAAGTAAATGCATATTTAGCGCATAAAAACATGCCATTGAGGTTGATATCTACAACACTTTTCCAGTCTTCAAAAGGCATTTCATCAATTGATCTAGCTGGAACTCCTATGCCAGCATTATTAAATAAGACATCAATTCTACCATGCTTTTCTTCAATTACCTTAAACGCATTTTTTACAGCTGTTGGATCACTTACATCACATTGCATTATTTCAGTTTGACCAGAACATAATTCTTTAGTTTCAATAAGCTTATCTTTTCTTCTACCAACTAAATAAACAATTACTCCTTCTTTAGATAAAACTTCTGAAACTCTTCTACCAACACCTGTTCCTGCTCCAGTAACCATTGCTATTTTTGACATTTTTGATTTCCTCACTACTTAAAGACTAGCTATATTTATTAACATGTATAATATAATTCTTATTAAATATAGTATAAATATTTGATAACATAAATAATTAAGTTTATTTTAAAACCTTTTAAAGAATGAATAAAGATGTCAAAAAAAGTATATATAGGTTGTGGAGCTGGATTTGCTGGTGATAGATTCGATGCTTCTATCCCAATAGTAAAACAACTAGCAAATGTTAATGCTCCAAAATACTTAATATTTGAAGTTCTGGCTGAAAGAACATTGGCACTAGCTCAACAACTAAGAAACAAGAACTCCGAGGAAGGTTATTCACCTTTTCTGGATTCTTATATCAACCCGATATTAGAAGACTGTTTAGAAAACAATATTAAAATAGTTTCTAATATTGGTGCAGCAAATCCAATGGGTGCTGCAAAAAGAATTCTAGAAATTGCTGAAAAACAGAAAATTAGAAAGCCTAAAATTGGAGTTGTTATTGGTGATGACTTGTTGGCATATATGTCGAATAGTGAAATCTTAGAAAGCCCTACAATGGAAGGTTTGGATTTTTCAAATAACGAAATAACAGCTGCAAATGTATACCTTGGGGCTCAACCAATAGCTGATGCTTTAGAAAAAGGTGCAGATATAGTTATTGTTGGAAGGTCAGTTGATAGCGCTCTTGTCCTTGGACCTTTGATATACGAATATAAATGGAAACCAAATGAATTGAATTTAATGGCATCTGGAACTATATGTGGCCACCTTCTAGAATGTGGAGCTCAAGTTACAGGAGCTTATTTTGCTGACCCTGGCTATAAAGACGTACCTGATCTAGCTAACGTTGGCTTTCCAATAGCAGAAGTTAATGAAGATGGTTCATTCGTAATAACAAAACCGGACGGAACAGGTGGTTTAGTAAACAAAGCAACAGTAACTGAACAATTACTCTATGAAACCCACAATCCATCAAGCTACTTAGTCCCTGATGTAACAGCAGACATGTCTGCTTTATCTTTAGAAAATGATGGTGTTAATAGAATACTTGTTAAAGGTGCAAATGGAAAAGAGCCCCCTAAGCAATTAAAGGCTACTATATGCTGTGACAATGGCTTTATGGGAGAAGCAGAAATCAGTTATGCGGGCTTAAATGCATTGGCTAGAGCTCGACTTGCAGGTGATGTCATAGATCAAAGAATTCAAAAAATAGGTCTCCAAGGTCAGATACGAATTGAGATTATTGGTGCAGGATCAGTTCATTATTCGATTGATGAAACTTCATCTTATAATCTTCCAAATGATGGCGATTATAGAGTTAGAACATCTGCTATATATCCACATAGAGAACAAGCTCAACAGATGGTTGATGAGGTCATCTCACTTTATTGTTGTGGCCCTTCCGCAGGTGGAGGTGGGAGAGCCTATGTAACACCTCAGACATCTACTGCATCAATTTTAGTTGATAGAGAAATTGTGGATCCTAACGTACAAGTTAAAATTATATAATAATTTAATTAAGAGAGAATTATGACAACTATAGATTTACCAGTTCATGCAATAGCACATGCCAGAGCTGGCGATAAAGGAGATGTATCTAATATTTCTCTTATTGCTTACTTAGATAGTGGGTGGGATATTATTAATGATTTAGCTACAGAAGATGCAATTCAAAGTATTTTTAAACATTTAGGTTCTACTAGAGTAGATCGATATGATTTACCTAACCTTAAAGCTTTAAACTTTGTTATTCAATCTGCTCTAGGCGGAGGCGTAAATAGCTCATTAAGATTAGACAGGCATGGAAAAACTTTATCTTCTCATTTGTTACATGAGTTAATTCTACCTATATCAAAAGACATGATACCATTAAATTCACCTTATTTAAAAAAATTTATCGAGGAAAAATAATATGCAAGAAGCAGGATCACTTATAGTAGAAATTTTAGAAAAACAAAAAGTTGATAGGATTTTTTGCGTTCCAGGCGAGAGTTATTTATCTGTTATGAATGGTTTACAGGAAACCTCAATAGAAACTATTTTATGCCGACATGAAGGTGCGGCATCAATGATGGCCGAGGCTGATGGAAAACTAACTGGACGACCAGGAATTGCTTTTGTTACACGTGG
>CAZWGZ010000001.1:9423-12109 GCA_964633395.1 uncultured Rhodobacterales bacterium | reverse complement strand
AATCAAGCACATGAAGAATTTATGGAATGGGGTGATATGCCCCTAGAAGCTCCAAACTCTGGCGTTGATCTTACATCAGCTTTTAGAACTTTAAGAGATAAAATAGAACCAGATACAATTATAACAAATGGTGCAGGAAACTATGCTGTATGGGGACATAGACTTTTTAGATTTACCAAATTAAAAACTCAACTTGCTCCCATATCAGGATCAATGGGATATGGTCTTCCTGCAGCTATTGCTGCTAAATTAAGATGTCCTGACCAAATGGTTATAGCCCTGGCAGGTGATGGATGTTTTCAAATGACTGAAAATGAATTTTCAACCGCTGTTCAACATAACGCAGCAGTTATTGTTATGGTTATTGACAACGGTATGTTTGGTACAATTCGTATGCATCAGCATAAGCATTATAAAGGTAAACATAAGCTTACTGGTTTAGTGAATCCAAATTTTGCAGACCTCGGCACTGCTATGGGTGGGAAAGGATATTTAGTAGAAACAACTGAAGATTTTTATGAAACTTTTAATGAAGCCAATAAATGGTCAAAGGAAAAAAAATTACCAGTATTAATACATGTAAAAACTGGTCCCGAAATGGTTCTGCCTGGAAAGCGTTTTAGTGCTTTATAAGACTAATTAAAGTCATGTATGTGAAAGTCTTTTCCTAACATCACCTTCTGATTTTTTAATTCTTTAATATTTTTAGCACAAATTTGTTCCATTATATTTGAAAGCTCATCTTTCAGAATGTCATGAACATGGTTAGCGCCTTTTGCACCCAGTGCAGCAAGACCAATAATAAATGGTCTTCCTGTCATAACAAAATCTGCTCCCAACATTAAACCTTTACTTATATCTTGTCCTGAATAGAAGCCCGAATCTATAATTATAGGAAAGTCAGGCCCAACTTTTTTTCTTATATCAGGTAACATTTGCAATGGACTGGGAGCTATATCAATTTGTCTTCCTCCATGGTTTGACAAATAAATAGCATCTACAATTTCAGTTGTTTTAATTGCATCATCCTCATGCATTAAACCTTTTAAAATTATAGGACCTTTCCAAATATCACGAACTTCTTTTAAATAATCCCAATCTAAATAACGTTGCATCTGACTTCCTGCAAAACCAGCTTTTGATTTTGCATTTCCATGCCAATCACCGTTACTATATTGATCCATTGTAGGAAAAGAAGGGATGCCATTTATTAAAGTTCCAATAGACCAAGATGGACATATAGCCGCTTGAAAAAAGGTTCTTAGATTATTTTTAGGCGGTACGGAAACACCAGCCATTCTTAAACGCTCTCTTCTGCTAGATGCCGGGATATCAGCTGTTACAACTAAAGTTTTAAAACCAGCATTTTTAGCTCTTTTTAATAAATCATCTCTAATAGCTTTATCTGCTGGAGGATATAACTGAAACCACCCCTCTCCATTCAAATGTTTTCCAATCTCTTCTACTGACGCACAAGCAACAGTTGAAAGTGCAAAAGGTACATTGTTTTTAACTGACATTTTGGATAAAGCAACTTCTGCTCCTGGCCACATCAAACTTGTCATTCCAACAGGAGCCATTCCAAATGGAGCATCATATTCATAACCGAGTAATTTTGTTTTTAAATCTGGAATTACAGTTCCTTTAAGATACTTAGGAACTAAAAATATTTGATTAAATACTTTTCTATTATTCTCTAGAGCTTCGTCATAACCTGTACCAGCAAATAAATATTCTGCTGCAAAATGAGGTATCCTTCTTTTTGCAAGACTTATCATATCACTTACTCTTGGGTACTTATCAACTAAGCTAGACAAAATTTACTCCATTTACTAATTAAAATATATTGATTAACATGTTATAATTAAAATATTAATAATAGAAACAAAAACTTTAGAAAGCACATATCATGATTGAAAACCCACCATTAATACAGATAAAAAAATCATCTAGTAGAAACAGACCTTCTAAAGAACAAATAGATAGCTTTAAAGATATACCTACTGGATTTATCTGTGATGCAATGGAAGGTTATGGAGCATTAGACCCAATAATTAAACCGCTAGCAATTCCTGGTAAAGCCGTTAATCATATAGCAGGACCAGCTTTAACTGTTTCTTCTGGAGCTGCAGATGTCCTTGGTTTAGCAATAGCTTTAAGCGAAATTCAAGAAGGAGATATTGTACTTAATGGTGTCAATGGTTGGCAAGGCACAGCAGCAGTAGGAGATCGTATTGCTGGTATGATCATCAATAATGGAGGCAAAGGCCTTGTTACTGATGGTCCAATGAGAGATCTAAATGGCGTTATTGAAACTGGGCTAGATTGTTTCTGCACTGGATTAAACCCTAACTCTCCATATAATAGTGGACCTGCAAAAATAGGTTTTTCTATAGATATTGGAGGCAAAACAGTTGACAGTGGTGACATGATTATTGCTGATACAGATGGAGTAACTGTTGTACCATTTAATATGATAGACGAAGTTATTAATAAAATTAATAGAATAGTAGAAGTAGAAAATGATATGGATAAAAAAGTAGCTAATGGCCTTAAAATATCTCAATCGGCATTAGATTTAATAAATAGTGACAAAGTTGTCTATGTGGATTAAGTCCACCTATTAATAAACTTTTCCATCTGTTACTGTTTGCAAATATTCTAAAGAAATACCTTCATTTAATTC
>CAZWGZ010000001.1:6844-9323 GCA_964633395.1 uncultured Rhodobacterales bacterium | reverse complement strand
GCATGGTGACAAAAACTACCTCCAGGGAGAATTGAAACTGGTTTTTTACCTGCATTTATTAGATCTAAATCAATTTCATTCTCATTTGGTGGAGGCCCCATTCCTAATAACCCATTTTCAGAATGATAAATAATTTCTTGACCTTTTTCTACATATTGAGAAACGAGTTCAGGCATACCTATTCCAAGATTAACATAAGCTCCGTGAGGTAAATCTTTTGCTATTTTGGATGCCATAGTATTTCGGTCCCATCCTTTGATTACATTTGTTAATGGTAAATTAATCATGGGTAAATTAATCCTTCGGCTATAGCCTTTGATTCTACAATCGGGTTTTCAATTTTAATTATTTTATTAACAAAAATACCAGGGGTGATAACTTCTTCTGGATTTGTTTGATATGGCTCAATTATATCTCGAACTTGAACGATAGATTGATTTGCTGCCATACACATAACTGGATTGAAATTTCTAGCTGTTTTATTAAAAGTCAAATTTCCATATCTATCCGCTTTATCAGCTTTGACGAATGCAAAGTCAGCATGAAGAGCTGTTTCTAAAATATATTTTTTTCCATTAAATGATTTTTCTTCTTTACCCTCTGCTAGGGGTGTTCCAACAGCTGTAGCAGTATAAAAAGCGGGTATACCTGCCCCAGCAGCTCTTATCCTTTCTGCTAAAGTTCCTTGTGGAACAACTTCTAATTCAATTTGACCACTAAGATATAATTCTGAAAAAGTTACTCCTGTTGCTGATCGAGCGAAAGAACAGATTACTTTTTTAACCTGTCTTTGACCAATTAAAGCACCAAGGCCTACCCTGCCATTACCTGCATTATTAGCTATGATAGTTAAATCTTTTGAGCCGTTATCAATCAACCCATGTAACAAGTCAACTGGGCTTCCTGCTTCTCCAAAACCTCCAATCATTATTGTTGCACCGTCAAAAACATCAGATAAGGTATCTATCATTTCAGCTTTAATTTTATTAATTTGCATTTTTATCCTTCATGGTATTGATTCAAATCAATTAAACATATAATTTACATTACATGTTAACAAAAATTAAACTAATTGGTAATAAATTATGAATTTTGAGTACTCTGAAAAGGAAAAACAGTTTCGCAGTGAAGTTAAACAATGGCTTGATGATACATTGCCCAAATCTCTATCTGATAAAGTTAGAAAACATCAAAGGTTAAGTAAACAAGATTATCAAACTTTTATGACAATTTTAAATGACAAAGGTTGGTTAGCAACGCATTGGCCAACTGAATATGGTGGAACGGGATGGAATGCTATTGAAAAACATATTTTTGAAGAAGAAATAATAATAGCTTCAGCTCCAAGAATTGTTCCATTTGGTACAATTATGCTTGGCCCAGTTCTTATTGAATTTGGATCAGAAGAACAAAAAAAATATTACTTACCAAGAATTTTAAACGGCGAAGATTGGTGGGCTCAAGGCTATTCTGAACCTGGAGCAGGATCAGATCTTGCTAGTTTAAAAACAAGAGCTGTGAATATGGGAGATCATTATATTGTTAATGGTCAAAAAACTTGGACTACCCTTGGACAACACGCTAATAAAATCTTTTGTTTAGTAAAAACAGATATAGAATCAAAACCTCAATCTGGCATTTCATTTCTTTTAATAGACATGGATACTCCAGGAATAGAAGTTAAACCTATTATCACACTTGATGGAGAACATGAAGTGAATGAAGTTTGGTTTACTGACGTTAAGGTGCCTATAAAAAATCTAGTTGGAAAAGAAAATGAAGGCTGGACCTATGCTAAATATTTATTAACATTTGAACGAACTGGTATTGCCGGGGTCCCGTATTCAAAAACAGCATTAAATCACCTTAAAGTAATATCAAAGAAGACATTTAAGGATGGGAAGCCTTTAATTGAAGATCCTGTTTTTTCTTCTGAAATTGCTGAGCTAGAAATTGATCTTTTAGCAATGGAAATATTTAATTTAAGAACAGTGAGTGCAGCATCAAATGGTAAAGCGCCTGGAATGGAAAGTTCACTTTTAAAAATTAAAGGTACTTTAGTTAGACAAAAAACCACTGAATTACTTAGAAAAGCAATTGGACCTCAAGCTTTACCATATTTGCCAGAACAATTTGATGAAGGTTGGAATGATAACCCAATAGGTCCTGATTATGCAGGGTTAATAGCTAAACAGTATTTTAACATGCGTAAAATATCAATATATGGTGGATCTAATGAGATTCAAAAAAATATAGTTGCTAAAGCATCATTTGGTTTGTAGGAAATATTAATGGACTTTTCAATATCTGAAGAAAGAAAAATGCTTCAAGAAACAGTTAGCCGTTTTTTTGAAAGTAATTATGAAAATATTAATAAGCGTAACAAAAATGTTAACTTAACCGATGGTTTCGATAAAAATTTTTGGCTAGAAGGCGCTGAATTAGGAGTTATTAGTGCTTTAATTTCTCCTGAACATGG
>CAZWGZ010000001.1:0-6744 GCA_964633395.1 uncultured Rhodobacterales bacterium | reverse complement strand
ACAAATGATAAAAAAGGGATAGGAATATTCTTAGTTGATCATGATGAAATAACAAAGAGATCTTATAATACAATAGATGGGTATAGAGCAGCTGAATTAGAATTTAGCAACTCTTCAGGAGAGTTGTTAGCAAGAGATGATGAAGCATTAAGATGTATAATTAAAGCTAATTCTGCTGGTGCATTAGCTTTATCTGCTGAAGCTTTAGGGATTATGCAAATTTGCTTTGATATGACTTTAGACTATTTAAAGACACGAAAACAATTTGGCAAATCAGTTGGATCATTCCAAGCAATTCAACACAGAATGGTTGACATGATGCTTGAGATAGAACAAGTCAAATCAGCTGTTATGCTAGCATCGTCAACTTTCCATGCAGATGATATAACTAGAGACAAGCACATCTCTGCAGCTAAAAATTTAGTTGGTAGAGTTGGTAAACTTATAGCTGAAGAAACAATTCAAATGCATGGTGGAATAGCAATGACGTGGGAATATTCAGCAGCACATTATGCAAAAAGGCTTATAATGATTGATCATTTAATGGGAGATAGTGATTATCATAGAGATCGGTTTAAAAAGTTAACTTTAAATTAATTATTAATTAATAAAGAGTTCGCTTTATTTTTAAAACTCTCTGGAACTATCATAGAAACTCTTTTTTCTAAATCAAATAATACAGCTACTATTTCAATATCCATAATAATATCCCCTGATGCATCATCAACCATGTGGTGTATGAATTTCAAAGATTTATTACCAATTTTTGTAAAATTAGAATACATGCTAACAGCCATACCTAAAGGCGCACATTTATAATATCTGACTGAATAATCTAAAGCAGCTGAGCCTATATTATATTTAGTCCTCCAGTTATAGTCAGCACCACAAACTGTAAAAAAATGAGTTGCAGCATCCGAAACACAACCAACTTTAAATTGGCTAGTTCCCATTAAATCAAAACCTAGATCCCAAGTGTTGACTGCTTTTTTACAACTTAAAAATGCATTTTTATTGATTGTTTTTGGAGGTCTTTTATCTGATAGTTTTCTTAATTTCTCAAAGTTAAATTTATTAAGGTACGTTAATTTATCTGACAAAAAAATATCATTAATGACCTCAATTAGATTACTTTCAGTTTCAAAAGAAATTATTGTTTCAAAATGAGCCGAAATATTTTTATTATCTAAACAATAAAATTTACTTGATAATTTTAACTCATTTTCTTCTACCTATTGTATGAAAAAAACAATCTCTAATGAGCAATTTAAATGCACTTCTTTGCTAAAGATACATCGTTCTTTTTTAACAGTAAACGCTATGTTTTTTTTAAAAGGAATTGATATTTCATTAAATAAGTTTTTAATAGCCGTAGAATGTTTTTCAAAATAAAATTGTACATTCATGTGTGACATTTGATCACAGTCAGTTTGCCTAACAATACCTTTATAAGCTGAATATAGATTTTTCTTTGTCTCATTGCCTAAAAACTTATAAGGCTCTTTATCTAAATAATTTACAATAAATCTTTTACAAATTATTAGTTCTATTTTTTTATTAAAATGAGATTTATCTAAATAAATACTATGAATAATTTCTATTTTATTCTTATTTAGTTCAATAAATTCAGTGCGTACATGTATTGAACTATATGGCTCTATGTATACTCTTTTATTTTCATTTAATATTTTTGTTTCTATAATCTCATCATATGTTTTTTGTATTAAACTTGATGAGAAAATCATAGCCTCTTCTAAAATTCTAGAAATAGAAGATTCTTTTAAACAATTAAAGTTAATATCAAATTGATTAATTACACCTCGATAGGTTTCAAAATTACTTTTTTTCATTATATAATCCATTACAAAATTAGTTTATTAGGATATTTCCTAATTTTTATCTCTTAACTCTAATTTTGCAACGCTCATTCTATGAACTTCATCAGGACCATCTGCTAACCTTAAAGCTCTTGCATAACCGTATGCATAAGACAATGGAAAATCAGATGTTACACCGCCTCCACCATGAATTTGAATTGCTCTATCAATTACTCTTGCAGCCATATTTGGAGCAATAACTTTAATCATTGAAATTTCTTTACGTGCAACTTTGTTACCCACTGTATCCATCATATAGGCAGTTTTTAATACTAATAATCGAGCTTGTTCTATGTCAGCCCTACTTTCAGCAATAGCATGCATAACAACACCTTGTTCTGAAATTGATTTTCCAAAAGCAACTCTAGATTTAGCTCTTGTAATCATTAATTCAAGAGCTCTTTCAGCTTGACCTATCAATCTCATACAATGATGAATTCTTCCCGGACCTAACCTTCCTTGTGCTATTTCAAACCCTCTTCCTTCACCTAACAAAATATTGGAAACAGGCACTCTAACATTAGAGAAATCAATTTCTGCATGGCCATGTGGAGCATGATCATAACCAAAAACCGGCAAGTGTCTTAAAACTTTAACACCAACAGTATCAATTGGAACTAAAATCATTGATTGCTGTTTATATTTTTCACCGTTTGGATCTGTTTTACCCATAAAAATCATTATTTTACATCGGGGATCCATTGCACCTGATGTCCACCATTTTCTTGCATTAATTACATACTCATTTCCATCTTTTATAATGCTACCTTCAATATTTGAAGCATCAGAAGACGCAACATCAGGCTCAGTCATCGCAAAAGAAGAACGAATTTGACCATTTAACAAAGGTGTTAACCATTTGGATTTATGTTCTTCAGTTCCATATCGTACCAGAACTTCCATGTTACCAGTATCAGGTGCAGAACAATTAAAAATCTCAGCCCCAATTGGAGAACGTCCCATAATCTCACACAAAGGTGCATACTCAATATTAGTTAATCCTGCGCCAAGATCACTTTCAGGAAGGAATAAATTCCATAAACCTTCAGATTTTGCTTTTGCTTTTAATTCTTCCATTATTGGAGGGATACACCATCTACCCCCATCTTCAACTTGTTTATTATAGACCTCTTCATTTTTATAAACATATTGATTCATAAAATCAGTCACTTTTTCTTGAAGTTTTTTTACTTTATCAGAATGTTCAAAATACATTTTTTATCCTTTATTTGTATTACTATTAAATCCATAAACTTTATTTGCTCTATTAACTAGAGCTTCTATCCTTTTTCCAAAATCTGAAAAGCGCTGATCATTTGTTTGTCCTTTTAAAAATCTAATATATATTTGCTGTAATATTGTAGCTAGTTTAAATGCTCCAAAAGCATAATACCAATCAATATCATTTATATGAAAACCAGATTTTTCAGCATAGTAATTAATGATTTCATTTCTAGAAGGATACATTATATTTTGTGTTGGCATAGATGTTATAAATTTACAATCATCATCATCATTTTCTTCAATCCAATAGTTGAGCATATGACCAATATCCATTAATGGATCTCCTCTCGTACACATATCCCAATCAAAGACAGCAACTGGCATTAATGGGTGATCTTCATTCCACATGATATTATCGAGTTTAAAATCGTTATGCAGTATAGTTGCAGCTTGTGGTTGAGGAATATTAGATCTTAAATGACTTAATAATTTTTTAAATCTAGTTTCAGTAAATTTACTATCTGAGGCCTTTCCCCATCTATCTTCCCAACCATTTAACTGTCTTAAAACAAAACCATCTGGTCTACCAAAATCAGCTAAGCCAACATCGTTTGGATTAATTTTATGTAGATCAGAAATAATATCAATCATTTTAAAGCTAAGTTTTCTTGTCTTTTCTCTAGAATTAATAAATTCATCATTCATTTGTTTTCTTATAACAAAGCCATTTTTTCTTTCTATAATATGAAACTTTGCTCCAATAACTGTTTCATCTTCACAAAAAATCAAACTATTTGGAGCTAATGGAAATAATTTATTAAGAGAAGATTGAACCTTATGCTCTCTATACATATCATGAGCAGATGGAGCCACAGGGCCGATTGGTGGTCTTCTTAAAACATACTCTTTATTTTCAAATTTTAGAAGATAAGTTAAATTTGCATGTCCACCCCCAAACTGAAGAATATCAAGCCTCTGATCTTTTATGTCTAGATGAGATGACAAATATGATTTCAAAGAATCATTATTTATTTTTTCATCTTTTCTTACATTAATTAACTCTTGCTCTTTGATATCCATAAAAATAAAACACTAAAATTAGAATTGTTAAATAAAATCTGATTATTTTACAAATTTTAAAATATAATTATTATGTTAAATAAATGTAATTTGACTAAATGTTAAGTTATTTTTTCAAAATTTAAAAAATATAATCTTAAAAGGAATATAATGAAAAATTTGTTTGATGTTAGCAGTAAAATCGCGCTAGTCACAGGAGGCTCAAGGGGGATTGGAGCAATGATAGCAGAAGGGTTTGTCAAAAATGGTGTGAAAACTTATATTTCATCAAGAAAAGCTGACGCATGCAATAAAAAGTCTGAAGAACTATCTCAATTTGGAGAATGTATATCTCTTCCAGCTGACTTAACAAACATGAAAGAGATGAATGATTTAGTTTCTCAAATTAAAGAAAGAGAAACAAAACTTGATATTTTAGTTAATAATGCTGGAGCTGCTTGGGGCGCTTCATTTGATGATTTCCCTGAAAAGGGATGGGATAAAGTAATGGATACCAATGTCAAATCTATTTTTTTCTTAAGTCAAAAATTAGTTGATATATTACAAGCTTCTGGAACACAATCTGATCCATCAAGAATTATAAATGTTGGGTCAATCGATGGAATTGGAATACCAAGGGCAGAAACATACTCCTATCCTGCTTCAAAAGCAGCTGTTCACCAATTGACAAGAGTATTAGCAAATAGATTGGCCAACAGAAATATTAATGTAAATGCTATTGCACCAGGCCCTTTTCAAAGTAATATGATGGCTCATACGCTTGAAGAACACGGTGATGAAATTAAATCTTCTGTTCCTAGAGGTAGAATTGGGATGCCTGAAGATATGGCAGGAGTTACTTTATTTTTATCTTCAAAAGCTAGCTCTTACGTAACTGGAACAATAATTCCTGTAGATGGTGGATCTCTGATTGCTAGAAGGCATATGGAGTAAATTAATTACCATTGAAATTAAGATGACTGTTAATAGCATCTATAAATAATCTCACTTTCATTTGGAGGTATCTCCTATCTGGATAAATTGCATATACTCCTCTATCTGGAACGACATTATAATCAGGAAGCAAGGTTAATAACTCTCCTGTTTTAATATAATCTTTACAAAAGACTGCTGGTAATATGCATAAACCAATACCTTCTAAAGTACTATTTAACAATAATGCTAAGGTATTTGTGTAAATAACAGGATTAGTATTAATTTTAGTTTCTTCATTAGTTTTCTTGTTTTTAAAGTTAAGACTAGAGTTCTTAATGTTTTTATAAACAACTGAAGGGATTTTTTTTAAGTCATCAGGTTCTGAAGGCATACCATATTGTTTAATTAAGCTTGGGCTTGCACAAACATAAGAAGGAAAATCACAAATTCGCCTAGCAATTAAACCTGAATTATCTAATTTTCCTATACGAATAACAAGGTCATAACCTTCTTCAATTATATTTATTTGTTTGTCGTCAAAATCAATATCCAGGATAACTTCTGGATATTTTTTTGCATAATTTGTTATAACTTCAACTAAAAATCTTTCTCCAAATGCCATAGGTGCATTAATTCTGAGTTTACCTGTAGGTTGCTCTAGTCCGTGTGTAATTTTTCTTATAACTGCTGTTATTTCATCTTCACTCCTGTTTAGAGTTTCAAATAATTGTTCCCCTGCGTCAGTAAATGTTACTACTCTGGTAGTTCTATTAAACAAAACTAATTGTAAACGATCTTCTAAAATTTTTATTTGCTTACTAACTGCTGCTCCAGAAATTCCTAATTTAGATGCAGCTTTAGTAAAGCTTTTATGCTTAGAGACCTCCATCATAATATCAAAACTATTTTGAAAAATCATATATTGCTATCCTCAGGTTATCAATGAAATAACTTTTAAGCATATTAACATCCTTAAATCAACAATATATAACCAATATAAATATTAATTTATGGAGATATGTATGACAGAAGAAAACAAATGTGGTTGCGGCAGATCACCTACAGGTAAATGTATTGGATGGCACACACTTAGTGAAGAAGATTATCTGAAAAAAAAAGAAAATTACGAAGCTAATAAGAGTAAAAAAAATTAATAAAATAAAAACATTAACTTAGAATATTAAATTAAAGCGTGTGATTTTAATCATTAACTTATTTAATATTCTAAATTTAAGAAAGGTTATACTCATGTCAAAAAACAACTCAATTACCTCCATTATAAACATTACTAGCGCTCCTATTGGACGTTTGTTGATTTCTTTTATGTTTTTAATGTCTGGTTTAAATAAAATTGGTAATTACTCAAATACTTCTGGTTGGATGGAAGCCATGGGTGTTTCTGGTTCTTTTTTACCATTAGTGATTATTTTTGAAATATTAGCTGCTGTTGCAGTTATAGTTGGTTGGAAAACTAAAATAGCAGCTTTTCTCCTAGCAGGTTTCTGCATAGTATCAGGTTTGATATTTCATTCAGACTTTAGTAATCAAGTAGAGATGATAATGTTTATGAAAAATATTGCTATAGCCGGTGGCTTTTTAATTTTAGTAGCTAATGGTGCAGGTAACTATTCTCTTGATAATAGAAAGA